>DASTDR010000193.1:0-26386 GCA_035710265.1 Gemmatimonadales bacterium
CGAAAGACAAGAAGTAACGAATGGCAAAACACATTGTGTACGGCGATAGCTCGCGGCAGGGAATCCTTCGCGGGGTCAACAGCCTGGCCAACGCGGTCAAAGTGACGCTTGGGCCGAAGGGGCGCAACGTCATCCTCGACAGGAAGTTCGGGTCGCCCACCATCACCAAGGATGGCGTCACCGTGGCGAAGGAGATCGAGCTGAAGGACGCGCTCGAGAACATGGGCGCACAGATGGTGAAGGAAGTGGCGAGCAAGACGTCGGACGTCGCCGGCGATGGCACCACGACGGCGACGGTGCTGGCGCAGGCCATCTACCGGGAAGGCGCGAAGAACGTCACCGCCGGCGCCAACCCGGTCTACCTGAAGCGCGGCATCGACAAGGCCGTCGAGGCCGCCGTCGCCGAGCTCGCGCGAGTTTCCAAGAAGGTCAACGACCGCGAGGAAATCCGCCAGGTCGCCACGATTTCCGCCAACGGCGACACCGAAATCGGTGAGACGATCGCCGACGCGATGGACAAGGTCGGCAAGGACGGCGTGATCACCGTCGAGGAAGCCAAGAGCCTCGAGACCACGCTGGACACCGTGGACGGGATGCAGTTCGACCGCGGCTATCTGTCGCCCTATTTCATCACCGATCCCGAGAAGATGGAAGCGACCCTCGAGGACGCCTACATCCTGATTTACGACAAGAAGATCTCGACGATGAAGGACCTGCTCCCTGTGCTCGAGAAGGTCGCCCAGTCGGGCCGTCCGATGCTCATCGTCGCCGAGGATGTCGAGGGTGAGGCGCTGGCGACGCTCGTCGTGAACAAGCTTCGTGGCACGCTGAAGGTCGCCGCGGTCAAGGCCCCGGGCTTTGGTGATCGCCGCAAGGAAATGCTGCGCGACATCGCCATTCTCACGGGCGGCCAGGTCATTTCGGAAGAGCTCGGTCTGAAGCTCGAGAACACGACGCTCAACGACCTCGGCCGGGCCAAGCGCATCATCGTGGACAAGGACAACACCACGGTGGTCGATGGCAAGGGGAAGGACAACGACATCGAGGGCCGTAAGGCGGAGATCAAGGCGCAGATCGAGAAGTCGACCTCCGACTACGACAAAGAGAAGCTGCAGGAACGGCTGGCGAAGCTCGCCGGCGGCGTGGCGGTGCTGAACGTCGGCGCCGCGACCGAGACCGAGATGAAGGAGAAGAAGGCTCGTGTCGAGGACGCGCTGCACGCGACTCGCGCGGCGGTCGAGGAAGGCATCGTACCGGGCGGTGGTGTCGCGCTGCTGTGGTGCCAGCGCGCGCTCGACAAGGTGAAGGGTGCCGATGACGACGAGAAGACCGGCGTCGACATTCTCCGCAAGGCGCTCGAAGAGCCGATTCGCTGGATCGCGCAGAATGCCGGCGCGGAAGGCTCGATCGTCGTGGGTCGGGTGAAGGAGTCGAAGGACAAGAACTTCGGCTACAACGCCGCGACCGATAAGTTCGAGGACCTCGTTGGGGCCGGCGTCATCGACCCGACCAAGGTCACCCGCACGGCCCTGCAGAACGCTGCGTCCATCGCGGGCCTGCTCCTCACGACCGAGTGCGTCGTGGTGGAGAAGAAGGAGAAGGAAAAGGCCCCGCAGATGCCGGGCGGTGGTGGCATGGGAGGCATGTACTAGACGTCTAGACGTATAGGACACAAGTAGTTACGTACGCTCCCCCTCGTGTGATGGTTTGCACGGGGGGGAGTTTTATCTTGGGAGCCCATGTCTGGGCCCCCGGCGTCCCAGTCACAGCCTTCCGCGCCCGCTCCGGCTCATGCCCCCCCGGAGCGGGCCGCGCTTTCGCGCGAGTTGGCCGATTTTCTGATCGAGCTGTCGATCGCCCTCCACAAACACACGATGTATCCCGAAGGCCACCCGTCGCTCGAGCCGGCCGTCGTCGCCGTGACGCGCCGCGCCGAGCATCTGTTCGAGGGCCGGAGCACGTTGGCGCTCGGCGTCGCGCGCAATCAGCTCGTCATCGAAGGTGTCGCTACGGATCCCAGGAATCCGTTGCTCGCCGAGCTCGCGGGCCGGCTCCATCGCCATCACCTGGGTGCGGTCACGTTCCAGCGCGGCCTGCGCGTCAGCGAAGTCGTCGATCTGTTGCGCACGCTCGCGGTCGACGCCGAGCGCAGCGGGTTACCGATCGGACTGGGGCCGCCGGAGCGGCTTCGCGCCTGGGAGCATGCCCGCCTGCATGCAGTGACCTACGAGCGGCTGGAGCTGCAAGAGGACGATCAGACCCCGGCGGATGACAAATCAGCACGCGAGCGCGGGCTGCGCGGCGCGCAGCTGTGGGTCGGCCTGGCACGCGCGGCGTTGATGGCCGGTGGCGCTGACGACGCAACGCCACCACCCTCCAGCGAACCGACCGTGATCGCGAAGGCGATCGACGAGCATCCGCGCAGCGCCGCGTACGATCAGGTGATCGTCGGATACCTGCTGCAGATCGCCGACGAGCTGAAGCACGCCGGCGGCGCTGAGGCTGCCGCGTTACGCCGTCGCACGTCGAAGCTCGTCGGGGCGCTTCAGCCCGGGACACTGCGCCGCCTGGTCGAGATGGGCGGCGATAATGCGCAGCGCGCCAAGTTCGCGATCGACGTCACTCACGGGCTCGCCGTCGATGCCGTGCTCGAGATCGTGCGCGCGATGGCGGACGCGACGCAGCACAGCGTCTCCGAGCCGCTCGTGCGCATGTTGTCCAAACTGGCGCAACATGCCGAGCACGGGGCGCCGGAGGTACGCGCGCAGGCGGACGAAGCCTTGCGCGAGCAGGTCCGCGATCTTCTGAAAGACTGGACGCTCGACGATCCCAATCCCACCGAGTATGGGGCCGCGCTCCATCGGATGTCGGCCGCGACGGCGACAACCGCCGGGTCGTGGAACCTCACGTCGCAGCCGGCTGAGCCGCTGCGCGTCGTTCAGATCGCGGTGGAAAGCGGCGTCCTCGGCTTCGCGGCGTGGCGCGCGGTTGAGCGCCTCGTGTCCGAGCATCAGGTGGGTCAGCTCGTGGACATGCTTGCCGCGTCGCCGGAAGCGTCTCAGGCACCGGTACGGGCAGACATCGCACCGCTGTGGACGCGCGTCACGGCGCCGGATGTCGTGGGGCAGCTCGCGCGCACTGAGCCGCCCGATTTTTCTACGATCGATCGCGTGCTCCCGCGGCTGTCGGTGACCGCGTTCGAGTCGCTGCTCGACGTGCTGGCGGTCTCCGAGTCCCGCACGACCCGGCGGGGGTTGCTCGACCGGCTGACCCGCGCGCCGTCCGCGCTGGGCCCGGTGGTGGCGGAGCGGCTCACGACGGAGCTTCCGTGGTACGTGGCGCGCAATCTGCTGATCGTCCTCGACGGCCTGGCCGCGCTGCCTGCGGGCTTCTCCACCACGATGTTCCTGGGGCATTCGGACGTGCGCGTGCGGCGGGAGGCGGTGAAGCTCGCGCTCAAGATCCCCGCCGAGCGTGAAGTCGCACTGCTTGGCGCCCTGTGCGATCCCGATCCGCGGATGGTCCGGCTCGGCCTCACCGCCGCGCTGGAGTGGTGCCCGCCCTCGGCGATTCAATTCGCCACCCGCGTGGCGCTGGACGAGACAGCGACCTCGGAGCTCCGGGTGCTCGCCATCAAGGTCCTGGGACGGACCGAGCAATCATCCGCGCTCGCCACGCTGATTCGGTTGGTGGATGGCGGGACGAACTGGCTCGGGCGCCAACGTCTCGCCGCGCGATCGCTGGAGCTGCTCGCGGCCCTGATGGCGCTGGCCACCGGATGGCCGGACGACCGCCAGGCGCGCGCCCTGCTGGCGCTCGCCGCTGTCTCGACCGATCCCGACATTCGCAATGCCGCGACCCTGAGCGCGCGCGCCGCCAAACGATGAGTGATCCAGCCCGTTTCCTGAACGCGTTTGCGCAGGCGCTCGCGGCGATGGCGCTGTACCGCGAGGGCCATCCGGCGCGGGAGCGGACGGTGGACGTCGCCTACCGGCATATTCACGACCTGCAGTCGGACACCGCTCACCCGTTGTTCACGTTTCTGGGCGACGAGGTCGTGTTCGGACAGCAGCCGCTGCGGGAGCTCAAAGCGTGGGACTGGGGCAAGCGGCTGGCTGAGGCCGGCATCCAGCGGCTCGAATTCGACGATCAGGTGAGCCGCGAGGACTTCGAGGGATTCCTCGAAGAGGTCCTGGCGCGGCTCACGGTGTCCGCGCTCAGCACCGAAGCGAGGCAGATGCGCCGCAGCAGTATCCGGTTCGGGACGGTGGGCCTCAAAGGCGAGGCGGAGACCGCTCCTGAGCCGTTGCCCACGGCGACCATCGCGTTCTCGTTCAACGAAGAAGTGGAGACGCTGCGCTGGCTGCAGCGTGAAGTGCAAACCAAAGGCGCGGTACCGCTCAGCGAAGCGGAAGCAGTCGTGCGCTCGCTTGCGGTCGCCATGCACAGCGGCCGGCAGGTCATGCTGCCGCTGCTTCAGCTCAAGGAGTTCGATCAGTACACGACGACCCATTCGATGAACGTTGCCGTGCTGTCGATGGCGCTCGCCGAGTTCCTGGGTTTGTCAGCGACCGACGTGCGGACGTTCGGGATGGCGGGACTGCTGCATGACATCGGGAAGGTCAAAATCCCGCTCGAGGTGCTGACCAAGCCGGGCAGGCTCACCGATGAGGAGCGGGCGCTGATGAATGAGCACCCGGTGGCGGGCGCGCGCCTGCTGCTCGATCTGGAAGAAGACCTCGATCTGGCCGTCGTCGTGGCGTACGAGCATCACATCATGGTCGACGGCGGCGGTTATCCGGTCCTCCATTACGCGCGAGATTGTCATCACGCGAGCAAGTTGGTGCATGTGTGCGACGTGTACGATGCGCTGCGCACGCGACGTCCCTACCGTGAAGCATGGTCGCTCGAGAAGACGCTTGGTTACTTGCGGGAGCGCGGCGGGCTCGAGTTTGATCCCGACCTGTGCAATGCGTTCTTGCGCATGATGCGGCAGTGGGAGCATCAGGCGGTGGCGGGGCCGGACGGGAGCGCCGTCACCAATGCCCCCGCTGCACAAGCCCGCCCGGCATGACTATGATTGGTTCCATGGTTCGGTCCTGGATCCTGGGTGCTGGAGTCGTCGTGACGATCGCGGCGCAGGCGCCGGTGAAGCTCGCCGGCAACTGGCAGGCGCGCTCCGGCGACGAAATCCGGCACATCATGGTTCGCCCAGACAGCTCGGCGCAGTTCGGCGAAGAGGTTGCGCGCTGGCGCCTGGTCGGCGACAGCTTGTGGATCACGCTGGGCGATGGGGTTTGGCAGGTCTACGGCATACGGCTGACGGGCGACAAATTGACGATCAGCGGCGGCGATCTGGAGAAGCCGGTGACGCTCCGGCGCGTCGGGCCGCCCACGGCGCGCGCGGATACGCTCGCGATTCCCGAGGCGCCCCCCGCGAATCAGCGGGCCTGGTAGTTACTTCAGCTCGCTGACTCCGGCGAGCCGCCACCCCACCTCTTTTTTCTCGAACCGCATCTCGAAGCGGCGCCGGTCCAGGCGCGGCGCGCCGCCGGCCGAGGGCACATACTCGAAGGTCGCGCGGACGTCCCCCGTAGCGCGGATGGCATTCGGTTCCACGCGAAACTCTTCGATGGCGAACTTGGCGCTGATCTGATTCCACTCCCGGAAGAACGTCTCCCACCCGCGCCGCTCGGACTCGGTGAGTCCAGGGTAGAGGACCCGCACGTTCGCGATGCGCTGGCTTGCGAGCGCGCGCGCCAGATCAGTGAGCAGGACGTCGATCGCGGCGCGGGGATTCGCGGGCTGCGCGCTCGGCGGAGCGATGCCGGCGTCGATGCCGATCTGCTCCGCGCTCTGCGCCGCGACCTTGGCCAGCGTGAAGTCCTGCTCTCTCAGGAGCGACTCGGCGCGGGCCAGAAAGATGCTCGCGTTCGCGGCGGCCGCGCCCGTGGGCAGCGCCTGCACGACCGGCGCGACTCGCTGAACCATCTGTCGCGCCTCCCGATCCATCACGCGCGCCTGGTCGCGCGCGCGGGCGTACTGCGAGACCGCTTCCACGTATCCGCGGACGGCGCGCGACTGATCACCATCCTGCAGGGCCCGCTCGGAGGCATGCAGCATCGATTCCGCGAGAATCCACGCCGGAACACTGTTCTTGCGCGCGCCGGCGGCGATCGCTCGCTCCTGCGCCACAAAAGCGGAATCGCGTTGCCGGCTCACCGCCATCGACACGGGCGCCTCGGTCACCGTCAGCGGCGTGATGGTGACGGGGACGACGGGGGCGGGCGGGATCATCGCCTGCGGCGCGAGCACCGCGTTGGCCTGGTTGTCGCCCGACTGGCCGGGCGAAAACAGCAGCAGCAACACCACCGCGGCCAGCGCGCCCAGCACTGCCAGGCGCGCGCGCATCGAGGCGTGCGTGATCAGTTTCAAGATGGGCTGCGGCAGCGGCGTCCAACGGCCCAGCGGCTGCGTGGCTTCGTCATCCGCGCCGGAGAGGGCTGAGCGAATCTGCTGGAGCGTCGACATCATCTGCCCGGCGGACTCGTAGCGCTCGTGCGGGACCTTGTTCATCGCCTTCGCCACGACACGCTCGAGGGCGGCGGGAATGGAAGGCGCGACGGTACGGAGCGGACGCGGCTCAGTGGTCAGCACCTGGTACAGCACGCCGTGCACCGACTCGGCTTCGAAGGGGCGCTGGTAGCACAGCAGCTCGTAGAGCATGCACCCGACCGAGAACACATCGGTCGCGGGCGTGATCGCGCCGTTCGTGATCTGCTCCGGCGCCATATAGGTCGGCGTGCCGACGATCGCACCAGACCCGGTAGCATCGGCCTTCTGCAGTCGCGCAATCCCGAAATCCATGATCTTCACCCGGCCGTCGGGCATGACGCGCACGTTCGACGGTTTGACGTCCCGGTGAATCACACCGCGTTGATGCGCGAAATGCAGACCGGTCAGGACCTCGATCGTGATGTCGAGCTTGCGCTCGAGCGCGAGCGGGTCGCGCAGTGTGATCATGTCGGAGAGATCGCGCCCCTCCACGAGCTCCATGGCGATAAAGAGCTGGCCTTCCGATTCGCCCAGGTCGTAGACGGTGACGATGTTCGCGTGCTGGATCGCGCCGGCCGCGCGCGCTTCGCGCAGAAACCGCTCCTGCATGTCCTTGGTCTTGCGAAAACTCGAGCTGAGCAGCTTGAGTGCGACGTAGCGGCGCAGCACCGTGTCGTACGCTTTCCACACGATGCCCATCGCACCTTCACCGAGGAGCTGATGCAGCTCGTACTTCCCGAGCCGGCGATAGCGGTCCTGGGTCTCGCTCACCGCACCAGCCACTGGTAGGCCCGGCTCAGGTACGCCCTCATCGGGTCGGTGACCTGCACGTCGCGGCGGGGGAGGACCCGCTCGACGATGGCCAGGAACTTCTGCTGCGTCATTCGCTCGGATGCGGCGCCTCCCCAGGCAAACGGCGGGACGTACTTGGGTGCGCGAATACCCTCAAAGACGCTGGCGCCTGCGCCGATGACGGACCCGGTGTCGAGCATCATCCCGATGGCCGTCTTGGCGTGATCGCCGATTAGACTACCCAGGAACTGATGTCCGGTTTCGAGGTCCACAGCACCCACGCGCAAACGGACGGGTCCGTAAGTGCTCTTGAGGTTCGAGGTGGTGGTTCCGGCGCCCAAATTGACCCAGCGCCCCAGCACCGAATGGCCCACAAAGCCGTAGTGGCTTTTGTTGGAATAGCCCAGCATCGCGGTCGTGGACATTTCGCCGTGCACCACCGACCACGGTCCGATCGCCGAGTTCCTGATCGGCCCTCCCACCAGCCGGGTGTTGGAGCCGACCCAGAGCGGGCCCTCGAGCCTCGTTCCTGAACGCACCTCGACGCCGCTCTCCAGCACGACCGGGCCGTTGCGGGTGTCGAAGACGACACCCGGCTCGACGAGAGCTTCATGGACGGCCACCCAGGCGGGGTCGCCCACGACGAAGCTGCCCTGGGGAACCGCGTCCTTTTCGCCGCTCAGCAGTCGTACCACGTCCTCGCGCAGCAGCTGCTCGATCGCGCTGATCAGATCGTGAATGCCGCGCAGCAGCACGCCCTGAACTTCGACGGCGTGCGCGTTGGCGACTGGTCCCGTCCACGTGGTCCCCGCCGGGACCGCCCAACCGACCGTGATCCCGCCATGCACGAGGCGCGCTGGTGTGTCGGGAAGGGGAGCGGCGAGGCCGCGGGGCGCAAACGTCGACGAGCCGATGACCGCTGGACCGTTGACCGGCCTTCGTGCTTCAACGGTCGGAACACCTGACTCGGGAAAGCCTGCCAGGTGCGGCAGGGCGAAGATCCCCGTTGCTTCGGTGCCGAGGAAATTCTCCCAGCGTTCGCGGATCAGATACGCGCCGGCGCGCAGCTCACAGATCGGGCGCATGCCGGCGAACGGCTCCCACGCCGGTCCCGGATCGGGGTCGATCAGGTAGAGTGTGGGAGCGGTGGTCATAGCCGCTGCACCAGCTCTTTCAGCGTGTCCGCCCGACCGGTCGGCATCACCAGTGTTTGCCCGTTGGCGCGGACGACGACCATGTCTTCGACGCCAGTGACCGCGATCAGCTCGTCCTCGGACCAGACCACTGAATTCCGCACGTCGTCTCCGAGCTCGACGTTGCCGACGGTCACGTTGCCCTTCGCGTCGCGCCGCCGGATCCGGAGCAAGGCATCCCAGGAGCCGATGTCGTCCCAGGGGAACGTCCCGGTCACGACGGCGAGTCGCTTGGTGCGCTCGAGCACGGCGACGTCGACCGCGATGGGCGTCACCGCGCTGAAGAACCTGGGCGCATCACCGGCGTTGAGCGCGGACCAGCCCGGCGCGAGCTCCTCCGCGTAGGCGCCCGCTTCGCCCAGAAAGCGCGCCGCCCCCCAGGCGAAGAGGCCGCTGTTCCACAGCGCGCCGCGGCGCCGCAGCAGCGCGGCACCCGCGGGGCTCGGTTTCTCGACGAAGCGCTTCACTTTCCGGCCGCTGCCCAGCGGATCACCCGGCACGATGTAGCCGTAACCCGTCTCATTGCGTGTGGGTTTTACCCCCACCGTGACCAGGACGTCCTGCTCCTCCGCGACGCCCAGCGCATGCGTCGCGGCCGCCCGAAACGCCGTGTCGTCCCCGACGGCCCAGTCGGCATGAAGCGAAAGCATGTGCGCGCCCGGATCGTGCTTGGCGATCCAATGCGCGGCCCAGGCGAGCGCCGGCGCGGTGGAGGCCGCGCGCGGCTCGGCGAAAATGTTGGCTCGCGGAAGCTCGGGGACCGTTGCAGCGACGCGCTCGACGAGGGCCGGCCCCGTCAGAATGAGGACGCGCTCGGGGGGTATGAGCCCGCGCAGACGCCCGACCGCTTGGGCGAGCAACGGCCGGTCGCCGCTCAGCGGCAGGAACTGTTTGGGGCGTTCCGGCGTGGAGAGCGGCCAGAACCGCGTGCCGGAGCCACCGGCCAGGATCGCCGCCCACGCGCTCATCCCGGCGTCCCGCCTTCCATCTCGGGGTCATCGCCGAACATCATCGCGATGCGCTGCGTGAGCTTGGTCGGCGAAAATGGTTTGGTCACGAGCGCAGCCCCGAGCCGCCGGGCCTCGCGCAGGACGCGGTCCTCGCCTTCGGCCGTCAGCACGAGCACGGGCATCCGGGCCGTGCTGCCCTGTTTACGGAGATCGCGCAGGAAATCGAGTCCCGAGCCGTCAGGGAGATGGAGATCGAGCAACAGGGCGTCGGCGGCGGGCTGCGCGCGCAGCACGGTCCGCGCTTCGTTCAAGGTGCGGGCGACGCTGACCCGGTACCCGAGCTGCTCGAGAAAGGGCCGAAGAACGAGACCGATATGCGGTTCGTCGTCGACGACTAAGAGGTGCCGTGCCGAGATGGTCAACGGCGCCTCCGCTTACAAGAGCCCTGCGATTGCGCTGCGGTGACGGCGAAGATCGAACAGGAGGGCACCCACGTTCGTCGCAGGCTGTACCAGCACAATCAGGAGTGCTTCCGTGTTGAGCACGGCGACAATGGCGAGACCACTGCCAAACTCGAGGACGGCCGTGTTGAACTCCCCGCGCCCACCGGCACCACCCAGTTCGGACATATGCTTGATGGCGGACGGGAGCAGGGCAGCGACGTTGTCGGCATCGACGCCGTTGCCCACCCGGGAGTCGATGGGCAGTCCGTCGCGCCCCACCACGACCACGGCGTCGACACCGCTGGCCCGGCTGAGCGCCTCCACCACGTCGCGGATGGTCGCCATACGAGCGGGCCAACGTAGGAGTCGGGGAAGTCGAAGTCAAGCAGCCACTATGGGTTGACCCACTCGAACGCGGCCCTGTAAGTTCCCCTGCACCTTCATGCGTACCTCTTCCTTACTCTTTGTGGCGTTTGGGCTCGCGAGCGCTGCGGCCCTCACAAGCGGCTGTGGTGACGATCTCGGTCTGCCCGCCGCCGCGATTCCGAATCGCACCGACACAGTGTCGTTGTACGCACTGAGCGGCACGCCGGTGTGGTCGCCGTCGGTCTACATCATCGGATTTCGCCAGGTCGCCCGCAGCGATCAGAGCGCGACCGGCTTCGATTTCGCGTTCGACATCGACACGGCGGGGCGGCCCGTGCTGCTCGCGACGGGGGCGCTGGGACTCGGGCGCCAGTCCGGGATTCAAAGAACGTCGCTTGCGTTCGATTCGGTTACCGTCGCTCCCGCCGGCAACTATCAGGGCGACAGCGCCGTCGCCGTGGATTCGAACGACGTGATGATCCTGCACTCGCGGCCGCTCGTCTGCTCCTTCGGAATCACGTCGATCTACTACGCCAAGCTGCACGTCCTGGGAATCGACACGACGACGGCCCAGCGCCGGATCGATTTCGAGATTCTCACCAACGTCAACTGCGGCTATCGCGGCCTCGAACCAGGCCTGCCGAAGCGCTAATCGGTGATCGATCTCAAGTTGTTGCGCGCCGCGCCCGGTCAGGTGCGGTCGGCGCTCGCTCGTCGCGGCGATCCGGCGCTCACGCGCCTGCTCGACGAAATCGAGGCGCTCGACATGAAGCGGCGGACGCTCACGGCGCAGCTCGACACGCTCAAGGCCGAGCGCAACGACGCGGCGAAGTCCGACGCGCTGGCGGCGAAAGCCGGCGGCCTGTCGGCGGCGGTCGTCGCCGAGCGTCGCAAGCTGGGTGAGCGCATCACGAATCTCGAGAGCGAGCTGCGGCAGATCGAGACGACGCTCGAGGCCAAGGCGCACTTCGTTCCCAACCAGCCGCTCCCCGATGTTCCCGACGAGCAAACCGTGGTTCGTACCTGGGGCACGCCGGTCCCCAAAGGCGGCAAGCCGCACTGGGAAATTGCCGAGCAGCTCGGCATCCTCGATCTTCCGCGTGGTGCGAAGCTGTCCGGCTCGGGCTTTCCGGTGCTGGTCGGCATGGGCGCGCGGCTCGCGCGCGGGCTGATCAACTTCATGATCGATCTGCACACGCGCGAGCACGGCTACATCGAAGTCGAGCCCCCGCTCCTGGTGCGGCGTGATGTGATGACCGGCACGGGGCAGCTGCCCAAGTTCGAAGACGACATGTATCGGCTCAGCACGGACGACCTGTTTCTGATTCCCACGGCTGAAGTGCCGGTGACGAACCTGCACCGCGACGAGATTCTCGACGGCACCACTTTGCCCAAGGGCTACGTCGCCTACACGCCCTGTTTCCGGCGTGAAGCCGGGGCCGCGGGGAAGGATACGCGCGGGCTGCTCCGCGTGCATCAATTCGACAAAGTCGAGCTCGTTCGTTTCTCCAGTCCGGCGGATTCGCCCGCCGAGCACGAAAGACTGACCGGACACGCCGAGGAAGTGCTGCGCCGGCTCGGCCTGGCGTATCGCGTGGTCCTGCTGCCTGCCAACGATTTCGGCTTCGCGGCCGCGAAGACCTACGACCTCGAAGCTTGGGCCCCTGGCGTGGGGCAGTGGCTCGAAGTCTCGAGCTCGAGCACGTTCACCGACTTTCAGGCGCGGCGCGCGAACATCCGCGCCCGTCCCAAGCCCGGCGAGAAGCCGGAGTTCGTCCACACGCTCAATGCCTCCGGCGTCGCGCTGCCGCGCACGATCGCCGCATTGCTCGAGACCCACCAGCAGCCAGACGGCTCGGTCACGATCCCGCCGGCGTTGGTGCCGTATGTCGGCACTGACCGACTTGCCTAGGGACGCGTTGCGCCGCGCGGGCCCACCCGCGCTCATCGCGGCCGCGCTGTTGTTCGGCGTGCTCTCCGTCGGCTACGCCTGGATCGTTGCCCGCCATCTCAAGAGCGACGCGCGCGAAACGAGCCGGATGCTGGGGCGCGTGTTCGCCGGCCTGAACGATCCGCGCGACGGCGCCGCTGCCGACGCGCTGCTCGAGCTCGCCGACGAGGTCCGGCAGCTCGGGATCCCGATCGCCGTCACGGATACCGCGGGCCGGATCACGGCGCTGGACAACGCCCCGTTCGGCACCGAGGCGAGCGACGCGATGCGCCGAGAGTGGATCGCGGAGCTCGATCGCATTCATCCCCCGCTCATTCAGCCGGGCGTCGGCATGATTCACTACGGTGCGCTGCCGGCGGCGCGGGCGTTCACGGGGCTCGCGGTGCTGCAGGGCGCGATGTTTCTGTGCCTCGTGTTGCTCGCGGTGTGGGCGATGCGCGAGCGTGTGACCTCCGCTCGCGACCGGCTCTGGGTGGCGATGGCGCGCGAATCGGCCCATCAGCTCGGCACGCCGCTGATGAGTCTGACGGGGTGGATTGATTACCTGCGCGAGAATCCGGGTACGCCGGGCGCTGATCTGGTCGACCATCTTGAAGCCGATGCCGAGCGGCTCCAGCGCGTGGCCAAACGGTTCGAGCGGATCGGCCGGCCGGCCCGGCGGGAGCCCGTGGGACTTGGCACGGTCGCCGAGCGGGTCGTCGGGTATTTCCGGCCGCGCCTGCCCACCCTGGCGCATTCGGTTACGATCACGCTGACCTCGCCGGGGTCGGGACCGGTGGCGACGGGCGACCCCGTGCTCATCGAGTGGGCGCTCGAAGTGATCGTGAAAAACGCCGTTGATGCCCTCAGTGGGCGGGGCGGCCGGATCGGGGTCGACGTCGAGGCGGCCGACGCGGTGGGGCGCATGAGTGTCAGCGACGACGGCCCCGGTGTGGCCCCCGAGATGCAGCGCCAGTTGTTCGAGCCGGGCGCGAGCAACAAGACGGGCGGCTGGGGCATCGGCCTGGCGCTCGCGCGGCGGATCGTCGAGCAGCAGCACGGCGGCCGAGTGACGTACCGGCCCGGCGCGGACGGGAAAGGGGCGGTGTTTGTTCTGGAGTTTCCGCTGAGGTGATTTCACAGGCTGCGGGTTTACCACCCCTTCCACTCAATCCCGCACAACGCGAGGCTGTGGAGCATGCCGACGGACCACTGCTGGTGCTGGCCGGTGCGGGCTCCGGCAAGACCCGCGTGCTCACCGCGCGCATCGCGCACCTGATCACGAGCCATGGTGTCGCCCCGCAGCGCATCTTCGCGGTCACGTTCACCAACAAGGCGGCGGGCGAAATGCGCACGCGCATCGCCCAGCTGCTCGGACGCGACCCGCGCGGCCTCTGGATCGGCACCTTCCACTCACTCTCGGCGCGGATGCTGCGACGCGAGGCGCCGCTGCTGGGCTTCGGTCCGAATTTCACGATCTACGACTCCGACGACTCGGAGGGGCTGGTCAAACGGCTGCTGGAAGCGCGGCAGCTGTCCCCCAAGGCCTATCCCCCGCGGTCGGTGCACGGAGTGATTTCCAGTGCCAAGAACCGGATGTTGCGGCCGGACGAGCTGGCGCAGCAGGCCGACACGCCGCTGGTCCAGGTCGCCGCCGACATTTATGACGCCCTGGGCCCGGCCTTGAAGCAGGCCAATGCGATGGATTTCGATGACCTCCTGCTGCAGCCGCTGGCGCTGTTTCGCGAGCATCCGGAGCGGCTGGCGTACTGGCAGGATCGGTTCCAGCACGTGCTGGTGGACGAATTCCAGGACACCAATGCCGCGCAATACCTGCTCGTCAAGCATCTCGCCGCCCGGCACCGCAATCTGTGCGTCGTCGGCGACGACGATCAGGCGATCTATGGGTGGCGCGGGGCGGACGTCCGGCACATGCTCACGTTCCAGAACGATTTCGCCGGCGCCAAACTCGTGCGGCTCGAGCAGAACTATCGTTCGACGCAGGTGATTCTCGACGCAGCCAACGCGATCATCGCAGAGAACAAGACGCGGCTTGGGAAAACGCTCTTTACCGAGAAAAAGGGCGGTGCCGCGGTTGTGCTGTTGAGTACGGCCGATGAGCGCGACGAGGCCGAATGGCTGGCCAACGAGTTCTCACGCCGCTCGAGCGACGGGGACGTCTCCTACGACGAGATGGCGATCCTCTATCGCACCAACGCCCAGTCCCGGCCCCTCGAAGAAGCATTTCGCTTCCGCGGCATCCCGTACCGGTTGATTGGCGCGATCAGCTTCTACGAGCGCCGCGAAGTGAAGGATCTCCTGGCGTACCTGCGGCTGATCGCCAACCCGGCCGACAACCAGGCCTTCCTGCGCGTGGTGAATGTCCCGCGCCGCGGGATCGGCGACGCCTCCCTGGCGGTGCTCGCGAAGGCGGCGGCCGGCTGGCAAAAGCCGTTGCTCGAGTCGGCCCGGCACGCGTCGGCGATCAGCGACCTGCGGCCGAACGTGCGGGAGGCCTTCGGCGCCGTGGCCTCTCTGGTCGACCGGCTGCGGGAGTCGGTGGGGCAGGCGGATCCCGCCACCGCGCTCGAAACGGTGCTCGCCACCACGGGTTACGAGCAATACCTGGCCGAGGAAGGCTCGGAAGGTCTCGAGCGCATCGACAACGTGCGCGAGCTGGTGGCGGGCGCGGCGGCCTGGGCGGAGGTGCAGGACCCCGAGCTCCTCGAGAACATCGGGAGTCCCGTGGAGCGCTACCTCACACAGGCGGCGCTGGTGACGCCGGTGGACGAGGCGCGCGACGCGCCCGGGGTCACGCTCACGACGGCGCACATGGCGAAGGGTCTCGAGTGGCCGTTGGTGGCGCTCGCGGGTCTCGAGGATGGACTGTTCCCGCTCGGCCGCTCGACCGAGCAACCGGGCGGCGTCGAGGAGGAGCGACGACTCGCGTACGTGGGTCTCACGCGCGCGCGTGAAAGGTTGTATCTCTCATGGGCGCGCACGCGTTATCGCAACGGCCGGCTTGAACTCGCCGAGCCGTCGCGTTTTCTTGACGCGCTGCCGCCGAACGTCGTCGAAGAGCGCAGCACCACGCCGTCGTGGCGCCCGACGCGCGGCATGTCGACCGCCATGCCGCCGCGGCCCTCGCGGCCACGCGGCGCCGCCGCACGCCGGCTGCCGGAGATCGACTTCCCGGAAGAGGTGTCGCAGGACGCGCCGCGCTATGTCATGGGAGAACGCGTGCGCCACCGGAAGTTCGGCGGCGGCGTCGTGCGCGCGGTGTCGGGCGAAGGCCGCGATCTTCGCGTGAGCGTGGACTTCGACGATCCGGACATCGGGACGAAGCAGCTGTTGGTTGCCTATGCGGGACTCGAGCGGGATTGGGAAGGAGAGGGTGCATGAGTGTGTCGCGGGAGGAAGTGCTTCGGATCGCGCAGCTCGCGGAGCTGGATGTCGACGAAGAAACACTTCCGGAGCTGTCGGAGCAGATGTCGCGGATTCTCGCTTACGTCGCCCAGCTCAGCGCCGTCCCGGCCAACGGCGGGCTGAAGGTCTTTGCCCCCGGACCGGATGCCATCCGGTTCCGCGCCGATGAGGTGAATCCGGCGCCGCTCGCGTCCGGACCGGAGGACGTTGCGCCGGCCTTCAAGGAGGGCTTCTTCGTCGTCCCGAAGCTCGGTCAGTTCGAGTGAGCGACGCCAAAGCGGTCGCCGACCGCCTGGGGAAGGTCAAGCGGCTCAATGCGCTGCTCACGCCGCTCAAGGACCTCCGCAAATCCCTCACCGCGCAAAGTGCGGCCGCCCGGCCCACCGGCGTGCTGTACGGGATGCCGGTCGTGGTGAAGGACAACATCTGCACGCTCGAGTTCACCACGAGCTGCGGCTCGCGCATTCTCGAGGGGTATCGCTCGCCCTATGACGCGACCGCGATCACCAAGCTGAAGGCAGCCGGCGCCCTCATCGCGGGCAAGACCAACTGCGACGAATTCGCCATGGGGTCATCGACCGAGCATTCGGCGTACGGCCGCGTGCTGCATCCATTCGACAAAGCGCGCGTGCCCGGCGGATCGTCCGGCGGCTCGGCCGCTCTCGTCGCGGCCGGCGCGGTGCCGGCCGCGCTCGGCTCGGAAACCGGCGGGTCGGTGCGCCAACCGGCGTCGTTCTGCGGTGTCGTCGGGATCAAGCCGACCTACGGCCGGGTGTCGCGCTACGGGCTCGTCGCTTTCGGATCGTCGCTCGATCAGATCGGGGTATTTGGTCGCAGCGTGCATGATGCCGCGAGAGTGTTATCGGTCATCAGTGGCCGGGATTCCCGGGACGCTACGTGTGAAGACCGCGACTCGCTGCGGTTGCCGACGGTGCCGGAGTCACTGCAGGGCTTTGTGATCGGCCTGCCGCGCGAGTATTTCCCGCCTGAGCTCGACCCGGCGGTGCGGCGCGCCTGCGAGCGCGCGATTCGACTGATGAAAGAACAGGGCGCCGCCGTGCGCGAGGTGTCGCTGCCGCATACCGCGTATGCGGTGCCGACCTACTACGTCATCGCGCCCGCCGAGTGCTCCTCGAACCTGGCGCGGTTCGACGGCGTCCGGTACGGGCCGCGCTTCAATGGATCCGCCGATTTGCGGGCGTTGTACCGTTCGACGCGGGGGCAGGGCTTCGGACCGGAGGTCCGCCGCCGGATTCTGGTGGGCACGTATGTGCTGTCGTCGGGCTATTACGATGCTTACTACCGGCGCGCCCAGCAGATGCGCGCGCTGATCGCACAGGATTTCCGCAATGTGTTCGACCGCGGGGTGGACCTGCTGTTCACGCCCACCACGCCAACGCCGGCGTTCAAGGCGGGAGAGAAGCTCGGCGATCCGATTTCCATGTATCTGTCGGACATCTTCACCGTGACGGCGAACCTGGCCGGGTTGCCGGCGATGTCGCTGCCGATTGGACGCGTCAAAGGACTGCCGATCGGCGGGCAATTCATCGGCCAGGCGTTCCTCGAGGACGAGATGCTCGAAGCCGCCTACGCGCTGGAGCGGGTGGTGCCGGCCGAGGACGAAGCGTGAGTCTGACAGGCCAGGCTTGGGAAACGGTGATCGGGCTCGAGACGCACGTGCAGCTGCGTACGCGCTCCAAGATGTTCTGCGGCTGCTCGACCGCGTTCGGCGCGCCGCCCAATACGCAGGTCTGCCCCGTCTGCCTGGGATTGCCCGGGGCGCTGCCGGCGCCGAATGGCGCGGCGATCGGACTCGCGGTGCGTGGCGCCCTCGCGCTCGGCTGCACCGTGCACCCGCGCTCGATCTTTGCGCGCAAGAACTATTTCTATCCCGACCTGCCCAAAGGCTATCAGATCTCGCAGTTCGATCAGCCGCTCGCGACCAACGGCACGCTGTCGTTTCTGTCCGCCGAGCGTGGGATCGTGAACGCGACGATCGTGCGGCTCCATATAGAAGAGGATGCGGGCAAGTCGATTCACGACCGGTTTGCGAAGGCGACGGCGGTCGATCTCAACCGCTCGGGGGTGCCGCTGATCGAAATCGTCAGTGGTCCCGATCTGCGCTCGCCGGCCGAAGCGCGCGCCTATCTGCAGACCCTGAAGCAGCTGCTCGAGTACATCGGCATCTCCGATTGCGATATGGAGAAGGGGAGCCTGCGCGTCGACGCCAACGTGTCGATCCGGCGTCCGGGGGAGACGGTGCTCAATACGCGCACCGAGGTGAAGAACATCAACGCGTTCTCGTTCGTCGAAAAAGCGTTGAGCGTGGAGCGGGACCGGCAGATCGCCCTGGTCGAATCGGGTGGCACGGTGACGCAGCAGACGATGCTGTACGACTCCAAAGAGAACATCGTACGGGCGCAACGCTCCAAGGAAGAGAGCCACGACTACCGCTACTTCCCGGATCCCGATCTGCCGCCGCTCGTGCTGACGCCGGAATTCGTCGCCGAGCAGCAGAGCGAGCTGCCGGAGCTTCCGGGGGCGAAGCGGGATCGGTTCATGGCGAGCTACGCGCTGAGTCGCGAGCACGCGACGGTCGTCACCAGCAGCCGGATGGTGGCCGACTATTACGAGAGCGTGGTGCGTGCCGGTGCCGAGCCGCAGTCTGCGGCCAACTGGGTGATGACCGAGGCGCTGGCCGACGCGAAGGATCATCAGGAGCAGCTGCGTGTCGCTCCCGGGGCACTCGCGCAGCTCGTCGCGCTCGTGAAGGGCGGGACCCTGAGTAATCAGGCCGCGAAGCGCGTGTTTGCGGAAGTGGCCGCGAAGGGCGGTGAGCCTCGCACCATCGCGGAAGCGCTCGGCCTGATTCAGGTCGCCGATACGAACGTTGTCGCCGGCTGGGTGACCGACGTGCTGGGCGCGCATGCATCCGAGGTGGGGCGCTACAAGAACGGGGAAACGAAGTTGATGGCGTTCTTCGTGGGGCAGGTCATGCGCGCGTCCAGGGGGAAGGCGGACCCGAAACTCGCGCAGCGCGTGCTCGAGGAGAAGCTCGCCTCTTAACTCTCTCGCCAGGGCCGGTGCGCGCGCGACTGCTTCCAGTACTCGAGCGCCGGCGTCGGCAATCCGAAGTGCTGCTCGGCGGTCTCTTCGACGCGCTCCGGCTCGTGCCGTCCTCCTTCGCGCAGCGCCTGGCGCCGCATCCGCTTCGCCATCCCGAGCGCTTTTTCCCCGGCTGGATCGAGTCGCCGAGCCGCTGCGTCCGCGGCGTCCGCTCCCAGCGTCTCCATCACGTACTCGAACGCCACCGCCATATGCTTCTCGATGTCGGAGTCGGCGAGGTCCCAGCGGCTCGTCCCGGCGATCACCTGAAATACCCACTGCCAGCTCTGACTCTCGGTCAGATGCACCATCCCGCGGAACAGCCGGCGGTTGGTGCGCACACTGAACAGGGTGGGGGACAGGATCTCGTCGAGATGCGAATCACTCGCGGCGTGATCCTTCAGGATCACATCCCGGGCTTCACGCGCGTACGCGTCGCCGAGGTGGGTCTCGAAGCGGCTTTCCCAGTACGAGTGCCCCAGCGCGACGGTGCTCGAGGTGAGCACCAGCTGGCGTGGCACGAAGAAGTTGTGCGCGATCGTGTCCGCGGCGAGATGAGAGAGATAGCCCAACCCGAACGCGCGCAGCGGATCGCTGGGCGCCAGATCGAAGATCTCCTGGCCGACGTGCCACGCGTGACAATGGCGCCCGACGGGCGCGTACTTCTTCGCCATGGATGTGTCGGCGGCGATGTTGCCGTAGAGAAAGTCGTAGGGGAAGGCGCGCAGCAGATCGGCGACGATGGTGGGAAGCTGGTGCAGATTCGCGAGCACCGACTCCCCGAGGAAGATATGCGTCCCGGGAGTCCAGGCGTGCGCGACACCGGGGAAGAGCACCAGCCCGGCCGACGCGATCAGGGCGATGACGCCCAGTCGTTTCACCGTCGCTTTTTGCCCTTCAGCAGTTTGCGGCTCCAGCGCCATACGGAGAGCCCGCGCCGCACATCCTTCATCGTGGCAGCGGCATCGAGCGCCGTTTCTTCGAGCTCGCCCTGCATCACCTCCGCGAGCGCATCCAGATCGGTCAGGCGGTCCTCCGCGGCGTCGGCGGCGCGCACGATCCGGTGGCGTACGTCCCGCGATGCGCCGACCAGGGCATCGGCTTCGATCTTGATCGAGGAAATCAGCTGGCGGACGTCGGTGATCGCGGGGCCCGCCAGCTGCTTGATTGCCTTGATGGCCGCGCGCACGCCGAGCGCGGCGGCAATGATGGCGACCGCGGCCACCAGAGCGGCCAGCGCGATGATCGCCAGACTCAGCGCCGATACGACGCCCACCCAGGTCGGAAGCATCACGAAACCTCTGCTTGCCGCGGCGACGCTGTCAACGGGGTGGCAGCGACCATGGCTTCGCCCACCAGAATCATGATCAACACCGTGGCCAGCACCGCGCCGCTGGTGCTGCCGCGCACGAGATCGAAGCCCGCCGCGACGGCGAGCGCCGTCGCGCCCTGGCGCGCGGTGGCGAATCCAAAGTCAGGCGCGAGCCCGTGCAGCGGAGACCAGACGCGCGTCCCGCCGAGACGAACGGTCGCCCAGCGCGCCGCGATCCGAACGGCGGCGAGCGCGATTCCGGCCGGGAGCAGCCAGACCGTGAGCGGACCGAGCAGGGCACCCGCCAGAATAAGGAAAGCCGCATAGAGGGGCGTCTCCCAGCGCGCGATGAGCTTTGCGATCGCGAGCCGGCTCGCCGGGCCGGACGCGTTGACGACGAATGCCGCGGTCAGCGCGCACAGAAAGAACGGCGAACGTCCGGTTGCATAGGCGAAGCCCGCGCCGCCCAGGATGACGCCAAACAGCAGAACCACGACGCCGATCGCGGAATCCTTCGTGAGCCGCAGCGACCACGTACAGAGCGCCCCCAGGCCGGCGCTGGCGACGAGCACGGATAAGATGCCTCGAACCGGTTGCGACAGGATCAGTGCCACGCCGGCCAGAAGCCCGCCGAACAGCGTGTCGAGCAGCGCGGCCCGGCGCGCGAGCTTGGGACCGGTCCAGGCCGCGGACATCGTGGCGGCAGCACCCAGCGTGAGGAGCGCCGGCAATCTCGGACGCCACACGTCAGCCAGCGGCGTGATGTTGCGCGCCAGGAACCAGGCGGCGACCACGCAGGCAGCGAACACCGGGATCGCGAGTGCGAGCCCCATGCCCCAGATGCGGCCTGGGACGGTGCGCAGGAAGCGCCAGTCGACGCGGGCGCCGAATGCCGCGCCGACCCAGCCGATCCCGAGCGCGAGCAGCGGCTCGAGCAGATGCACTCCGGGCACGTCGAGGACGCCGAGGCCCGGGCCGAGCAGCGCGCCGAGCAACACGTACGGCGCGCCGGTCGCCAGAAGATCGGTGGCCAGGGCAGCATTCCGTGGATGCAAGCGCGACAATCGCGTGACGCCGATGCCGGCAACGAGGACGAGCGCCAGCGCGAGCAGAGGATGCACGAGGGCCAACGTTCGCGAACGCTTGACGCAGGCGCAAGCGCCCCGGTAGCTTGGGCGCACCTATGCCACCGTCGTTCCGTGTCACGGGTGGGCGCCCCCTCACCGGGACGATCCGCCCCGCCGGCAACAAGAACGCGGCCCTTCCGATCCTCGCGGCGACGCTGCTCGCCGATGGTCCCTGTCGCATCGACAACGTCCCACGCATCCGCGATGTCGAGACCCTGCTTGCACTGCTGCAGCATGTCGGTGCGAGCGTGCAGTGGCAGGGCCCGAATACGGTGGAGATCGATACCGGCAAGGCGGAGCCCAAGCCGCTCGATCCGCAGCTGTGCAGGGACATCCGCGCTTCGATTCTGCTCGCCGGACCGATGCTCGCGCGATTTGGCCGGGTCACGCTGCCCCCGCCGGGGGGAGACGTCATCGGACGCCGCCGCGTCGACACGCATTTTCTCGCGCTCGAACAGCTCGGCGCCGAAATCACCCTCGGCGACGCGTACAAATTCGAAGGAAAGCTGAAGAGCGCCGACATCTTTCTCGACGAGCCGAGCGTCACCGGCACCGAGAATGCGCTCATGGCGGCGGTGCGCGCCCCGGGGACGACCGTCTTGCGCAACGCCGCATCCGAGCCGCACGTGCAGGACCTCGCCCGATTCCTCGTGGCGCTCGGTGCCGCGATCGACGGGATCGGGTCCAATACACTGACGATTCAAGGCAGCGCGTCGCTAAAACCGGCCGCGCACGCGATCGGTCCCGACCATATCGAGATCGGCTCATTCATCGGGTTGGCAGCGGTCACCGGCGGCTCCGTGACGATCGACGGCGTGCGCGGCGATGATCTGCGGTCGACCCTGCTCGGATTCGAGCGGTTGGGTGTGCGGCCCCGGCTGGAGGGGACGAAGCTGTTCGTGGACGCGGATCAGGAGCGCCGGATTCGCCCCGACCTCGGCGGGCACGTCCCCAAGCTCGAGGACGGACCCTGGCCAGCGTTCCCCGCGGATCTCATGTCGATTGCGATCGTGGTGGCGACCCAATGCGACGGCCTGTTGCTCGTATTCGAAAAACTGTTCGAGTCCCGGCTGTTTTTCGTCGACAAGCTGATCGGCATGGGCGCGCGCATCGTGCTGTGTGATCCCCATCGCGCGGTCATCGCCGGCCCAGCGCCCCTGCGCGGGCAGGTCGTCGAGAGTCCCGACATTCGCGCGGGCATGGCAATGCTGCTGGCGGCGTTGGCAGCGCAGGGCGATTCCGTCATTCAGAACATCGGACAGATCGAACGCGGGTATGAGCACATCGATACCCGACTGAAAGCGCTGGGGGCACAGATTGAGCGTCGCAGTTGAAGCGCGGGAAGTGCCGGTTGGTGATGCCGCCGTGCCGCGACTCGAGCTCGCGGAATGGGCAGAGCGCTATGGCCTGGTCGCCGGAGTTACGACTCGCCCGCTGAGCCTCGGGTTGTGGAGCGAGGAGGCAGTCGGGCAGGTCATGGGCCGCTGGCGCGCCTTTCGCGCGGCGCTCGGCAACCGGTTTCCGACCGTCGTGCTCGCGCATCAGGTGCACGGTAACGAGGTACGCTGGCACGACGGACTGTCCGAGGGTTGGATCATTCTCGACGGCATCGATGGGCACGCGACCAACGATGCCGGCGTGCTCCTCACCGTGACGATCGCCGACTGCATTCCGGTCTATCTCGCCGTTCCCCAGAAAGGGGCGATCGCGCTCGTGCATGCGGGCTGGCGGGGCTCGGCCGGCGGGATCCTGGCGAGCGCCGTCGACCTGCTGAAGCGCAATGGGTTTGCCAAGGCCTCTGACATCGTAATGCATTGCGGCGTAGGGATTTGCGGCGGATGCTATGAAGTGGGTTCTGAAGTCGCCGATCGCTTTGGATTGTCGGGGCAGTCGCACTTGGACCTGCGCGAGATCCTGGCACAGCAGGCGCGTTCCCTCGGCGTGCGTGACGTGTCGATCTCGGCCTGGTGCAGCGCGGAAGATCGTGAGCGGTTTTTCTCGCATCGTGCATCGCGCGGGCGCGATGGGCGCATGGTCGCTTACCTTGGTAAGCCTCTAGGTTGACACTCGGGGGACCCCGGCTACATTCCCATCCTGAAGCGGGCGAAGTTCGGCCCGCCCTTTTTTTTCATGCTCACTGAGAGTCTCGTCGAGGCCTTTCGAGCCCGGGTGGAGCAGCTGGGGTTCGACCTGGCCGACCTGCGCATCGGCGGTACGCCGAACCGACCGCTCGTCCAAGTCCGCATTGACTGTCCGCCTCGGAAAGTCACGGTGGAAGACTGCAGCAAGGTCAGCCGGGCGCTGGAGCAGTGGCTCGACGCTGCGGGCGGTCCCCTTGGCAATCGTTATGTGCTGGAAGTGTCGAGCCCGGGGATCGAACGGCCCGTGCGCTGGCACCGCCATTGGGTCCAGTTCGTGGGACGGGATGTGAGCGTGAAGCTGGCCGGGCTGGGCCGGGTGCGAGCCCGCATCGTCTCGGTCCCGACAACTGAAACCGTAGTGCTCCAGCCCGAGGGTGGCTTGGAGCGCGAATACCGGTTGGTGGACGTCAAAGACGCCCGTCTGGCGTTGCCGGCGGCCGACGACCGATGACAGAGGACACGTAATGGCGAACGCAACCGACGTCGTTTCCGCAATCAGAGAACTGACCAATACCAAGCAGCTCGAGCGTAGCGAGCTGATCGACCTCCTCAAGGACGGCCTGCACGCCGCCCTCGTGAAGCGCTACGGACCGAACGTCCGTGCCGAGATCGGCGTCGACGAGCTGAAGGGATCGATCCGGATCGTCGTGCTCAAGACGGTGGTCGAGACGGTCGAGGACGCGGGCACGCAGGTGTCACTCGAAGAAGCCCGCTACGAGGATCCGGACTTCCAGCCGGGCGACGTGCTGGAAGAGGAAGTCCCGTTCGATCAGTTCGGCCGCACCGCGGTGCAGGCCGCCAAGCAGCGGATCATCCAGCGCGTGCGCGAGGGCGAGCGTAGCCGCATCCGGGAAGAGTTCTCGGGCAAGGTCGGCGAGCTGCTCTCGGGCGAGGTGCAACAGATCGAGCGCGGCAAGATCGTCGTGATGCTGAACAAGTTCCGCGAAGCCGAAGCGATCATCCCATACCGCGACCAAAACCACCGCGAGCATTTTCATCAGGGCGACACGATCCGCGCTGTCCTCAAGCGGATCGAAGAGACGCCCAAGGGGCCGCGCCTGATTCTGTCGCGCGCCGATCCGCTGTTCGTGAAGGCGCTGTTCAAGCTCGAGGTCCCGGAGATTCAGCAGCAGATCGTCGAAATCCGCGCGACGGCGCGGGAAGCGGGAAGCCGGACCAAAATCGCGGTGTGGTCACGCGACGATTCCATCGATCCGGTCGGTGCGTGCGTCGGTCTCAAGGGCTCGCGCGTGCAGGCGGTCGTGAACGAGCTGAACGGCGAACGCATCGACATCGTGCCCTGGTCCTCGGACCCCGAGCGCTTTGCCAAGCTGTCGCTTGCGCCGGCCCGCGTGGCGCGCGTGTTCTCCGACCCCGAGTCCAAGACGATTCAGGCGATCGTGGACGAGGATCAGCTGTCCCTCGCGATCGGCCGCAACGGACAGAACGTGCGGCTCGCGTCCGAGCTGACCGGCTGGAAGGTCGACCTGTACTCGAGCCGTGAATGGCTGGAGCGCGGCGGCGAAGGCCCGTTGTTCGCGCCGCTCCCGCCCACCGATCAGTCCGTCACGCAGGTGGCGCTGAATGAAATGAAGGGCCTGTCTCCCGAGCTGGTCGCCGTGCTCGAGCAGGCAGGAAAGAAGACGCTGCAGGACATCCTCGATCTGGAGCGCGAAGAGGTCGATCAGATCCCCGGGATGACGCCTGACCTCGCCGAGAAGATGATGTCGTTTCTCAACGAGATGACCGAGGACGGCGGCGAAGAGGAAGAAGCGGGCAAGACCACGACGTGAGTTCGAAAACGGTCCGGCTCCTGGGGCTCGGCCTCAGAGCAGGCAACGTCGTGATCGGAGTGGCCGGTGTTCGAGCCGGGTTGCAGCGCGAGCAGGTGTTCTGCGTGGTGTTGGCGGCCGACGCCAGCCGGCGCACGATGGAGAAAGTGGCTCGGCTTGCCGAGGCGAAGCAGGTGCCGGTAATTCGTGGGCCCGTTGCCGGAGAGCTGGGGATCGGGTTGGGGAAGCCGCCAGTGCAGGCGGTAGGCGTGAGTGATCGTGCGTTAGCACGAGGTCTGATAGCCGATAGCGAGGAGTGAGTGGCAACAACGCGCATTCATGATCTAGCCGCAGAGTTCGGCATCTCCAGCGAGCAGCTGATGGGCATGCTCAAGGAGATGGACATTTTCGTGCGCAGTCATCTGACGCCGCTCAAGGACGAGCAGGTGTCGTTGATGCGGGCGCGCTGGGAGCGCGACAAGCGTAAACAGAAGGCGCCGGCCGCCGCTCCGAAGCGCCGTCGCGCCGCCGCCAAGGCAGTCGAGCCGGCTCCCGAGCCCGCGGCCGAGGCGCGGCCCAAGCGCCGGCGCCGTACCGCCGCCGAGGTCGCGGCTGCCGACGCTGCCGAAGCCGAGCGTGCCGCTGCCGAAGCGGCGGAGTCCGAGCGCGCGCGCCTCGCGCTTGAAACGGCGGCGCGCGAGCAGGAGGAAGAGAAAGCGGCACCCTCGCTGGAAGAGCGCGCCGCCGCGCTATTCAAAGATTTGGCGCCAGCGGCCACGGCGTCCACGACGGAAGTGGTGGAACCTCCGCCGCCACCGGCTGCCGCCCCTGCGCCGCCGCCGTTCTCGCCGCCCCCCGCTGCCGGTTCACCTCGGCCGTTCATTCCCACGCCGGTGCGTCCGCGTCCCGTGCCGGTGGCGCGCGGCACGCCCTCGGGCCCTGGCGGGGGTGGGGGGACAGTTCCGCCTCGCCCTGTGGCCTCGGCTGCGCCCGGCGCGCCGCCGCTCGACGAGCGGCGTCGCGAGAAGGGCAAGAAGCGCAAGAAAGGCAAGAAGTCCCTGGTCGATCAGGAAGCGGTCGCGCAGAACATCTCGCGCACGCTCGCGACGCTGAAAGCGCCCGTCGGCAAGAAGGGTGTGCACCGCCGCGAGGAAGGCCCCAGCTTCCGCGAGGTCCAGGAAGAGCAGCGCCGCGCCGAGCGCGAGCGTGAGAAGACGCTGGTGCGGGTGACCGAGTTCATCACCGTCTCCGAGCTCGCCAACACGTTGAAGGTG
>DASTDR010000194.1:0-2285 GCA_035710265.1 Gemmatimonadales bacterium
CGCAACGCGGAACCGGTTGGTGTGCCCGACGATCCAGTTCGTCATGAACCCGCCGTACGAGCCGCCCAGCACGGCCATGCGCGTCGTGTCCACACCGCCCTTGGCGCGCGCGACGGCGACGTCGACGGCTTGCATCAGGTCCTGATAGTCCTCCATGCCCCAGCGGCCGCGCGTGGCAAACGTGAACGCGTGTCCGTACCCGCTCGAGCCGCGCGGGTTGGTGAACAGCGTCCAGTAGCCCTGGCCCGCGAGCATCTGGAATTCGGGGAACAGGACATTGCCGTAGTTCGAATGCGGCCCCCCGTGGATCGAAAGCACGAGCGGGTAGGACTTGCCGGGCTGATAGCCGTGGGGCTTCATCAGCCACCCCTGAATCTTCAAGCCGCCAACGCCCGTGAACCAAAACGTGTCGGCGGGAATCAGAGTGACCTGTTTGAACAGCGAATCATTGAACGATGTCAGCCGCCGTTCCTGCCCGCGGCCGAGCGCAGTGACATAGAGCTCCGTGCCGTGGGTGATGTCGCTCGAGGTGTACGCGAGCGAACGCGTGTCGGCGCTCAAGGTGAATCCACGCAGCTGGCGCTCGCCGCTCGTCACCGGGCGGACCGCGCCGCCAGCCGTCGCCACCGAGAACAGGTGTACGTTGCCGCTCGTCTCGGCGAAGAAGTACAGCGTCTTCCCGTCGGCGGACCAGGTCACGCCATTGGGATCGAGCGCCCAATCAGCGGTGAGGTTGCGGGCCGTCCCCCCGCTAACGGGCACGACGCACACGTCGCTCTCCATCCCGCGGCCCTTGGAACAGGTAAACGCGATCGATCGGCCGTCGGGGGACCAGACGGGATCACTGCTCTGCGGGAATCCCGTGGCAAGCGCCCGCGTCGAGCTGTCGGCGAGCGTGTAGACGAACAGCGCCGGCCAGCTATCGTCGCGGACTTCGCGGTGCTCGGTCGTGTCTTGTTCGAACGCAATCATGCGGCCGTCCGGCGACCATGCCGGCGACGTCTGGCTCAGCTCGCCCTTGGTGAGCTGGCGCGGCGTCCCGCCGGCGAGGGGGACCAGGTACAGGTGGCTGGGCCGCCGCGTTTCGCGGGGCGGGAGATAGCCGCGTTCATCGCCCACGATCGGGATCGAGGTGTAGACCCGTCCGTCGAATCGCTTCGGATCGGCGCCGCGCGTGATCGCCGACGGCGACACGCGGTTGCGCCATGTTTCCTTCTTCACGCTGTAGGGTTCGTCGCCGCGCCAGGAGTACAGCAACCACTGGCCGTCGTGCGAGAACGCCGGCATGGCGTGCACGCCCTTGATTTGGAAAGCTTCTCCGCCCGGTGCCGATGTGCGGAGAAACCAGACGTCGTCCTCGGACCCCTCGCGCTTGCTCGAGAACGCGAGCAGCGAGCCGTCCGGCGACCACGTCGGGTTGGTGGCCTCGGTCGAGGGACTCGTATACCGGAACGGTGCAGCCGATCCGTCCGCGCTCGCCATCCAGATCTCGTTGTGGCGACGATCCTTGTCCTCAACGACCGTGGTCACGACGAAAGCCACGCGCCGGCCGTCGGGCGAGAGCTCCGGGTTGCTCACGACCGTCAAGCGATAGTAGTCGGTGGCCTGCCAGGCCCGGGCTTGCTGGCCGGCAAGCGCCGTTGGAACCAGCGCCACGAGGATCAACACGCGTTGCAATTGCATACAGGACTCGGCTGGAACGGGGGACCAAAAAATACTAGGGGTCAGCAGAGTTTGCCTGACCCCCAGCGCCTGTAAACCGCTGTGCGTCTGTGCGTCTAGTCGTTCCCTGTGCTAATTCAATTTGTGCAGCTCGACGCGGCGGTTTTTCGCCCGTCCCTCCGGCGTCGCGTTCGGTGCGATGTAACCTGACGCTCCGTACCCTCTTGCCGACATCCGCATCGGGCTGACCCCCCGCCGAGCAAGATACGCGCGCACCGCACCCGCGCGTGCCATCGAGAGCTGCAGGTTCATCCTCTTGGCGCCCGTCGAGTCGGTGTACCCGGCGATCTCGATCCGGATCTCCGGATTCGCAATCAACGACGCGGCGACCTGATCCAGCACGGCGTAGGATGACGCCGTCAGGACCGAGCGGCCGCTTTCGAACTGCACGCCCTTGAGGATGATCGTCGGGCGTGGAGTGCCGGGCACATTGGTCGTGCTGTCGAACAGCACGAGACAACCGTACTGATCGATCGCGCGCCCCGTGTTCCTGGGCGTATTGGGACAGCGGTCCTGTAGATCGGTAACGCCGTCGCCGTCTGTGTCTTTTGCCGGCGGGCAGC
>DASTDR010000195.1:0-3288 GCA_035710265.1 Gemmatimonadales bacterium
CTGGGTCATCGATTGCAAAGCAATCGATGGGTTGTGTGGGTGGAAAAGGTCTGTGCAGGGTGGGTGGGTGAGCCTGGGCAAAGGCCGCGTCTCGGCGCGGCCGAGGGTGGGCGGGTGAGCTTGGGCAAAAGGCCGCATCTCGGCGCGGCCGAGGGTGGGCGGGTGAGATAGACGCGCTTTTTGAACACCAGGTAAAATCTGGTCGTCGCGATTTAACGACGCTTCTGATCTAGGCGGATCTGTCATGACATTCTGGAGCCGTTCTCATAGTCTCCAGCGCAAGATCATCATGGCCATCGTGATGGTCGGCCTTCTCCCGCTCACTCTCCTCTTGGTGTTGACCTATCTGGAAGAACGCCGCGCCCTGCGCGAAACGACCGGCACGAGCTTCAAAGAAGTGGCGGTCGACGCCGCCCGCCGCATCGAAATGCACGTCACGCGCGTCATGAACGAGGGGCAGCAGCTCGCCACCACGCCCTTTCTGCGCACCTCGGTGTCCGAAGCCAACCGCACGTACGAGTACAAGGATCCCAAGGGCATCCAGGACATGATCAAGGACTGGCAGCAGCGCTGGAAGCAGAGGGACAAGCGCAGCGAGTTTCCGCTGTTCATCAACCGCATCGTGACAAACTATCTGATCCGCTGGCATGACATCAGGAAGTCGGATTACGTGGGTATTCTCGTCACCGATCAACAAGGCGCGCTTGTCGTCAGCTCGATTCCCCAGGTCGAGTACTTCTACGGGAAGGCGTCCTGGTGGCAGGCCGTCGTCAAGGGAGGCAGCCAGCAGCCGTACGTCAGCGAGATCATGTTCGACCCGTCGTTCGGGACACACGTCGTCGCGGTGGCTGCGCCGATTTTCGACGACCTGCAGAAATCGGTGATCGGCGCGGTGACGATCTTGCTCCGCCGGGACACCCTGTTCCATTCGATCGCGGACGTCACGATTGGCTCGACCGGTCACGCCATGCTCTTTACCTCGGATGGGACGCCGGTCATCTGTCCTATCCTGGCGCCGGAAGAACATACGGTGAAACCGGAGCTGATCAACGTGCTGGGAACACTCAAGTCCGGCTGGACGGTGGCCGCGGACGATTCTCACGGCAGCAAGGATTCCCTGCTCGGCTTCGCGCCGGTGCGATTCAGTGAGCCATTGGCGCCCGGCAGTATCGGTGGAAAACACTGGGTCACGGTGGTCCGACAGGACCCAAAAGAAACGTTTGCGCCGCTGGCCGATCTCGTCGGGAAAGTGTTGTTGTACGGGCTTGCCGTCCTGGCTGTGCTGTGGGGGACGGGCGTGTTGGCGGCGCGCCGGATCGCCCGGCCGATTCAGTTGTTGCACGGCGGCGTCCAGGAGATCGGCACCGGACGGTTGGAGCGGAGACTCGAGCTCAAGACCGGCGATGAAATCGAAGCCTTGGCCGGCGCCTTCAATCAGATGGCCTCGAACCTCCAGCGATCGTTCGGGCAGATCGAGCAGCGGATGAAAGAGGTTCGGGCCCTCGAAGAAAAATACCGCGATCTGATCGAGCATTCACCCGAAATGATTTATCAGCTCGACCGCAGCGGGCAATTCGTCCACGTGAACAAGACGGGCCTCGACAAATTGGGCTATCAGCTCAACGAGATGCTCATGATGAAGCTGTGGGACGTGGTGCCGCGCGGGGAGGAGGCGCGGGTACTGCAGTACCTCGAGCGCCTCATGTCGCAAGGGCAAAGCACGATGGAAACCGTGTTGCTGGCCAAAGACGGGCGCCCCATCGACGTCGAGATTCATGCGACGGCGCTCTTCGATAAGGAACGTGGCGGTCTCGTGCATTCCCGGGCGTTCGTACGCGACGTCACGGAGCGTCACCGCTTGGAGCAGGAACTGCAGCATTACACCTCCGGATTGGAGCAGGCCGTGTCGGAGCGCACGCAGGAGCTGGTCGCCTCGCAGGCCCGCTACAAAGCGCTGTTCGATCTGGTCGCCGACTCCGTGTTCATGGTGAATGCGAGCGGAACGGTCGTCGCCGTCAATAAGCGGGAAGAGCAGGCGCTCGGATATGCTGAGTCCAAGGTCGTCGGAAGCAGCATGTACGACGTCGTGGTGCCGGCGTATCGGGAGGCCCTCTACCGATGGCTGGCCGAAATCAGCACGGGCCAGCGGCAGGTGCCCACCCAGGAAATCACCGTCTACAACGCCGCGGGGCTCGAGACGCCCGTCGAGATGGATCTGATTCGGGTTGCGGGATCCGGACAGGTCCTGGTCATGGTGCAGATGCGCGACATCACCGACCGCAAGAGACTGGAACGGCAGCTCCAAACCTACCGCGAAGAACTCGAAATCAAGGTGCGGGAGCGGACGAGAGAGATCGAAGAAACGAAGCAGTACCTGGAAAATCTACTCGAGAACGCCAATGATGTGATTTATACACTCGACACGGAGCAACGGTTCACCTACGTCAACAGCAAGGTCAACGTGTGGGGCTATCGCAAGGACGATCTGCTCGGCCGCCCGTATCTCTCGCTCTTGTCCCGCCGCCACCGTGGGCGCCGCCTCAAGAACACGCTGGACATCGGCGCCAAGCAGGTCTACGAGGTTGAAGTGGTGACGCGGATGGGAGAGCCCCGCACGGTCATGGTCAGTGTTTCTCCGTTGCATGGCGCCGAGGGCGAGATTTTGGGCGTGCTCGGCATCGCCCGCGACATGACGGACACCAAAAAACTGGAGCAGCAGATCAGGAGCTCGGAGAAGCTCGCGTCGGTCGGGAAACTGGCCGCCGGCGTGGCCCATGAAGTCAACAACCCGCTCGCCGGCATCCTCACCTGTCTCTACAACCTCCGCAAAGGCACACTTTCGCCGGCGCGTCAGGAAGAGTATTGGGTATCGATGGAGGACGGCGTCCGGCGGGTTCAGAAGATCGTCCGGCAGTTGCTCGATTTTTCCCAGCAGCACGAGCCCGAATTCAGCTCCACCGATATCAATCAGATCGTCGATCGGGTGCTCGTGCTCACAAATCATTTGTTCGCGCCCAACCTGATCCGGCTGGAGACGCTGCTGGGACCGTCCTTGCCAAGCCTCATGGTGGATCGGCACATGATCGAGCAGGTCTTGATGAATCTCATTTTAAACGCCGTGCAGGCCATGAAGGGCGGCGGCGTGCTGACGATCCGAACGACCGTCGCTGAGGGCGTGTGCCGGGTGGAGGTCGGCGACACCGGCTCCGGCATTCCTTCGTCGGTGCTGCCGCGCATTTTCGATCCATTTTTCACGACGAAGAGCGAAGGCGAGGGGACGGGATTGGG
>DASTDR010000196.1:0-5744 GCA_035710265.1 Gemmatimonadales bacterium
ACATCTCGAATGCGGTGTCGAAACCCTCGAGTGAGACTGCCCGGGACATCGCGCGACTGTAGCCCGGACGTGGCCGCTCACGCCACGGTCAACTCGCCGGCGCGGTCATGACCGTGGCGTCGGGGGAGAGAGACAATTCCCGGCTCAATCACGCGGATCGAAGCTGTACGTCCCGTCCCAGTGCCAGTTTTCCGGGTCCGCAGCCGTGGGCGGTGAGACATGGGCAGTCGCAGTGAACCCGTTGAACTTCCCGGTCCCGCCGTCGAACGTGCATAGCCCGAGACCGGTCGCCAAATTGAGCGCGCAATGGCCGGATGCCTTGTTGTTGCCGGGCCCCGGCGTGTCGAGGACGACGTCACTGTCCAGCGTGCCAGCACCAAGTGCCTGGGCATAGACGACCCTCGAGCCGGCCTCGATCGCCTTGATGTTCGAGGACGTGATCGTGCAGAAGGAACCCGCGAGGCCCGTGTACTCCGTGCACTCTTTGGTCACATGGAGATCTCCGCTTCGCGGGGCCGCCGCCAACGATGGACCGATCCCAGCCGCGGTCGCGCTTGGGCTTGTCGGAATCCCGGGTCCGTCGGCACACGCGACGGCGGCCAGCGCCCCACCAGCGAGACACAGAATAGCCACGAATTTCATACATCCTCCTTCGGCGTTGCCGCCCGTTTTTCTGAATGCCGCCTGCCCGACGCACCGACGCGTTTGACAGCCGTCTACAGGTGATCGCGCAAGCGGCGGCCGTAACGGGCCAACGCAGCCGGGAAACCTGTGATCGACGCCTCCCGGTGCTATGCTTTCCCCCCGATTCGACTGGGTTGAGAGAGCAGGCTCCGATGGTCTCCCCTCGCGACGTCACAGTGCTGCTCGGCGAGTGGAGTCGCGGCAACCGGACGGCTCTCAACCAGTTGCTGCCGCTCGTCTACGCGGAGCTCCGCCGCGTTGCGGCCCGCCAGCTTCGGAGAGAGCGGGCCGACCACACCCTCCAGCCGACGGCTCTCGTGCACGAGGCGTTCATCCGGCTCGTCGATCAACGGCAGGGCGACTGGCAGAATCGCGCTCATTTCTTCGGGGTCGCCGCCAACGTCATGCGCCGCATCCTGGTCGATCACGCCCGTCGTCACGGGGCGGGCAAACGGGGCGAGGGTGTGCGCTGTGTGTCGATCGATGGAGCCAAAGACGTCGCCGCGCCAAGCGAGATACCCATCCTCGCGTTGGATCACGCGCTCGATCGCCTGGAAACAGTCGACGCTGAACTGGCCAGGATCGTCGAGCTTCGGGCGTTCGGCGGGCTCACGATCGAGGAAGCGGCTCATGTGCTCAGCGTGTCCCCCTCGACCGCCAAGCGCGACTGGCGCACCGCGAAAGCGTGGCTCACTCGTGAGCTCGGCGCCGAGGTTCGACCGTGAGCGATGAGCGATGGCGGCGTGTGAAGGCGCTGTTTCAGGCGGCTGTGGAACGGCCGGCCGAGGAGCGCGCCGCCTTTCTGGCCGCGGCAACCGGGGACGACGAGGCGCTGCGTCGTGAAGTCGAGTCGTTGCTGACGTCGGACACCGCGGACACCGGCTTCCTCGACCGGATGCCCGTCGCCAATGCATCCGTGCTGGCCGATCCGTTCGCCACGTCGAAGAATCCCGCGCAGACGCACGCCGTGCTCGCCGCGGGGCGTCGCGTCGGTCCCTACGAAGTCGTCGCCACGCTCGGTGCGGGCGGCATGGGCGAGGTGTACCGGGCGCGCGACACGAAGCTGCGTCGCGACGTCGCCCTGAAGGTGCTGCCCGAGCGGTTCGCCCTCGATCCGGACCGCTCGGCGCGGTTCACGCGCGAGGCGCACCTGCTGGCCACCCTCAATCACCCGAATATCGCCACCATCTACGGCCTCGAAGAGTCGGGCCCTTCGACAGGCTCAGGGCAGGCGGCCGTGCAGGCGCTGGTGATGGAGCTGGTCGATGGGCCGACGCTCGCGGACCGCATCGCCCTCGGGCCGATTCCGGTGGCAGAAGCACTGACCATCGCGCGGCAGATGGCCGACGCGCTGGAGGCGGCCCACGAGAAAGGGATCATCCATCGCGACCTCAAGCCGGCGAACATCAAGATCACCGGCACCGGAGTCGTGAAGGTGCTCGACTTCGGGCTGGCGAAGGTCTGGGACGGCGGCCCGCAGTCCGACCTCTCCGCGTCCCAGAAGCTGACCGTCACGGGGCTCGGCGAGCGGAGCGTCCTGGGCACGCCGGCCTACATGAGCCCGGAACAGGCGCGTGGCCAGTCGCTGGACAAGCGGACGGACATCTGGTCGTTCGGCTGCGTGCTCTACGAGATGCTCACCGGCCGCGCCCCGTTCCCGGGGGACACCATCTCTGACACCCTCGCCTCGGTGCTGCACGGCGAGCCGGACTGGGCCGCGCTGCCCGCGACCGTGCCCGCGGCGGTGCGGACTCTGATCCGTCGATGCCTGGAGAAGGACAACCGGCAGCGCATCGCGGACATCTCGGTCGCGCAGTTCGTCCTCGACGACCCCGCAGGTGTTGCGTCAGCCGGTGCGCCAGGCAGTTCCACGGCTATCGCTCCACGACCACCGCTGTGGCGTCGGTTGGCCATCCCTTCCGCCGCGTGGCTGATCGGCGTCGTGATGGCCGGCTTTGCCGTCTGGTTCGCGATGCCCTCGACCGCGCCGATCCGCGTGTCGCGCACCTTTATCACGCAGCCGAGCGCGGCGGCGCCTTCCCTCGACAGACTCAGCCTGGCCGTCACGCCTGACGGCACGCGCGTCGTCTACGTCGGCGCCAACAACACGGCGCTCTTCGTGCGCGCGCTCGATCAGCTCAACGCCACGTCGCTCACCGGGCTCGGCGAACCGTATGGGGCGTTCGTCTCTCCGGACGGCCAGTGGATCGGTTTCTTCGAGGGAGTCATTGCGCTCAAGAAGGTCGCCATCACCGGCGGCCCGGCGGAAACGCTCGGTCGCCCCGGCGGCACGGCCTTCGGTGCGAGCTGGGGCGCTGACGGTACGATCATCTTCGCGACGAACGTTCGGACGACGGGCCTGCTGCGAATCGACGACACAGGGGGCGAGCCGACCGTGCTGACGCGGCCGAATCGGGCGGGCGGCGAAGACGACCATTACTGGCCGGAGATCCTGCCCGGCGGCCAGGCCGTACTGTTCACGATCACTGCCACGACCCGCGGACTCGACCAGGAGCGGATCGCGGTCCTCGATCTCCAGACAGGCACGCAGACCGTGTTGATTCGAGGCGGCAGCCACGCACGCTACGTGTCGAGCGGGCATCTGGTCTATGCGGCGGCGGGGAGGCTGCACGCCGTCGCCTTCGACCTCGCCCGGCTCGCCGTCGTCGGCACGCCGGTGGCGATCCAGCCCGAGGTGCTGCCGCCGCCCACGTCGACGGACGCGGGTTGGGCGGTGGCGGCCGATGGGACGCTGGTCTACGTCTCGGGTGGTGTATCGATAGTCGAACGGAGTCTGGTGTGGGTAGACCGGCAGGGACAGGAGACACCGATACCCGACGCACCGACGCGTAACTATGCCTTTCCACGTCTCTCTCCGGACGGCAGGCGCCTCGCGATCTACATTCCCGATCAGGAGATCGACATCTGGCTGTGGGATCTGGCCCGCGCAACGCTCACGCGCGCAACCTTCGACCCGACGGTCGACGTCTTCCCCGTCTGGCGGCGGCCCGATGGCCGCCAGCTCCTTTTCAGCTCAGTGCGGGCGGGCGCGGTGAATCTCTTCGCGCAGGCCGCCGACGGCGGCGGCGACGTCACGCAGCTGACCAAGAGTCCCAACGTCCAGCACGCCACATCCGTCTCGCCCGAAGGCACGCGGCTCGTGTTCACGGAGACCGCGACGGCAACGGGTCAGGACGTCATGCAGCTCCGACTGGACGGCACGCAAGCGGTGACACCGCTCGTGCAAAGTCCGTTCAACGAGCGCAACGGCGAGGTGTCGCCCGATGGCCGGTGGCTCGCCTACGAGGCGAACGACTCGGGGCCATACAACATCTACGTGCGGCCGTTTCCGGAGGCCTCGAGCGGCTACTGGCAGGTGACAACGGAGGGCGGCACGCGGCCGCTGTGGGCGCGGAACAGTCACGAGCTGTTTTATCTGAGCCTGACCGGTGCCCTCATGCGCGTCGGCGTGGTGCCTGGGCCGACCTGGGCGGCGACGGCGCCGATCAAGCTGTTCGAGGGACGCTACGGGGCCGCAGCCAGCCAATCCGGTCGGACGTACGACATCTCACCCGATGGCAAGCGGTTTCTGATGATCAAGCCGGTCGTAGACCCGACCGCCGCCCCGGCCGGCCTCGTCGTCGTCCAGAACTGGCTCGAGGATCTGAAGCGCCTCGTGCCCACCCGCTGACGTGACCGACGAGCGATGGCGGCGGGTGAAGGCGCTGTTCCAGGCCGCCGTGGAACGGCCTGCCGGGGAGCGCGCCGCCTTTCTAGCCGCGGCGACGGGGGACGACGCAGAGCTGCGTCGTGAAGTCGAATCCTTGTTGACGTCGGATACCTCGGACGCCAGCTTCCTCGATCGGCTGCCCGTCGCGAGTGCGTCCGTGCTGGCCGATCCGCTCGCAGCGCGGCCGACGATGGACCCCACGCGGTCACACCCCGTCCTCGCCGCGGGTCGTCGCGTCGGTCTCTACGAAATCGTCGCTCCGCTCGGCGCGGGCGCCATGGGCGAGGTGTACCGCGCGCGCGACACGAAGTTGCATCGCGACGTCGCCCTGAAGGTACTGCCCGAGCGGTTCGCCCTCGATCCGGATCGCTCGGCGCGCTTCACACGCGAAGCGCACCTGCTCGCCACCCTCAATCACCCGAACATCGCCGCGATCTACGGCCTCGAAGAGTCGAGCACCACGCAAGCGCTGGTGCTGGAGCTGGTCGACGGGCCGACGCTCGCGGACCGCATCGCCCTCGGGCCGATTCCGGTGGCAGAAGCACTGACCATCGCGCGGCAGATGGCCGACGCGTTGGAGGCGGCGCACGAGAAGGGCATCATCCATCGCGACCTCAAGCCGGCGAACATCAAGATCGCCGGCACCGGCGTGGTCAAGGTGCTCGACTTCGGGCTGGCGAAGGTCTGGGACGGCGGCCCGCAGTCCGATCTCTTAGCGTCCCAGAAGCTGACCGTCACGGATCTCGGCGAGCGGACCGTCCTAGGCACGCCGGCCTACATGAGCCCGGAACAGGCACGCGGCCAGCCGCTGGACAGGCGGACCGACATCTGGGCGTTCGGCTGCGTGCTCTACGAGATGCTCACGGGCCGCGAGCCGTTCGCCGGCGGTACCATCTCCGACACCCTCGCTGCGATTCTCGAACACGAGCCGGACCTGACGAGGCTGCCGGCCGACACGCCGGTACCGATCCGGAGATTACTGCGGCGGTGTCTGGAAAAGGATCGCAGGAGACGACTCGAATCGGCGTCCGATGCTCGACTGGAAATCGACGACGCGATCGCGTTTCCAGCCGCCGACACGCTCGCACCTGCGGCGACGCCGTCTCGTCGCGTGATGCCGGCGGCGATCGCGGCGCTCCTGGTCGTCGTCTCCGCGCTTGCCGCTTGGATCCTGATGCGGCCCGCGCCTCCGGTTCCGGTGCCGGCGCGGTTCGCGATCGTGCCGCCGCCCGGACTTCCGCTCAACGTGTCAAGCCTCACTCGCGACCTCACCTTGTCGCCCGACGGCCGCAGCCTCGTCTACCGCGCCGGCGGGTCGAACACAGCCGGC
>DASTDR010000197.1:0-5704 GCA_035710265.1 Gemmatimonadales bacterium
GGCGGCCGCCCGCGCGTTCGGCGCGGACGTGCGCTGCAATGCCGGCGTTTCCAAAGTGCTGGTCAAAGATGGGAAGGCGACCGGAGTCGCACTGGAAAACGGCGATGAGCTCAACGCCGGCACCGTCGTTTCGAGTCTCGATCCGAGACGCTCGTTTCTGCAGCTGCTCGAGGCCAAGGATCTGCCGGATGAGTTCGTTGCCGACATCAAGCGCTTCAAGTTCCGCGGCTCGTCGGGCAAGGTGAACATCGCGCTCGACTCGCTGCCGACATTCACGTGCATGCCGGACGGCGGCCCGGGCGGGGGGGGGCGCCTGCACCGCGGCGCCGTGTCGATTTCGCCGAGCCTCGAGTACGTGGAGCGCGCGTACGACGACGCGAAGTACGGCGAGTTCTCGCGCCGCCCCTACATGGACATCGTCTTCCCGTCGATGATCGATCCGGGCATGGCGCCGCCGGGCAAGCACGTCATGTCGATCTTCGTCCAGTACGCGCCGTACAATCTGAACGGCGGTTGGACCGACGCGAAGCGGGAGGCGTTCGGCGACGCCGTCGTGAACACTGTCGAAAGCTTCGCGCCCGGATTCAAGTCGAAGATCCTGCACCGGCAGGTCATTACGCCGCTGGACATCGAGCGCATCACCGGTCTGTCCGAAGGCAACATCTTCGCCGGGGAGCTGGCGTTGCATCAGCTGTTCTTCCTGCGTCCCGCACCGGGCTGGGCGAAGTTCGCGACCCCCGTGCGCGGCTATTACCAGGCGGGCTCCGGCACGCACCCCGGCGGCGGCATCATGGGCGCGTCCGGACGCCTCGCGGCGCTGCGCATCCTGAAGGACGGCAGATGAGCCCGGGCGACGCGCGCTACGACGCGATCGTCATCGGCGCCGGGGCCAACGGGCTCGTCGCCGCGCATTACCTCGCGCGCGCGCGCAAGCGCGTGCTGGTCGTGGAGCAGCATCAGGCGCTCGATCCATCCGCCGACATCGGCTGGGTTCCCCCGCAGGTGCGCCGGGATCTCGGCGTTGCGAACCTGCGCGTTGAAGAACCCGATCCCTGGCTCACGGTGCCGCTCGCCGGCGGTGGCACGCTCGAGCTGTCGCGGGATGTCGCGACAGCGGCCGACGCCATCCGCCGGATCAGCCCCGCGGATGCCTCGAAGTGGCCCGAGTTCAGCGCGCGCATGCACACGCTCGCGAGCGTGCTGGAGAGACTCTACCTCGCGCCGCCGCCCGACATCGAGACGCGCGATCCGCGTGAACTGATGCGGATCGGTGGGCTCGGGTTGTACGTGCGCCGGCTCGGCAAACAGGCGGTGATCGATCTCGCGCGCATCCTGCCGATGTCGATTGCCGAGCTGCTCGATGACTGGTTCGAGAGCGACGCGCTGAAAGGCGCGCTGGGCGCGCTGGGCATCTGGCATTTGAAGCAGGGCCCGCGCGCGGGCGGCACCGCGTTCAATTTCCTGCACCATCACGTCGGCAGTCCGGCCGGCGTATTCCGGCCTGCGCGCTCGAACGCGACACAAGCCCTGTCCGAGCTGACGGGGATCGAGGTCCGGCGCGGCCAGCGCGCGACGGTGCTGGCCAAGAACGGTCGCGCGACCGGTGTCGTGTTGGACAAGAGTGGTGACACGCTGACGGCGCCGCTCGTGGTCTCGAGTGCCCCACCCCGCGCGACGCTGGAGCCGATCGCGATCGAGCTCGATCCCGAATTCGCGTGGGCCGTGCGCAACATCAAGGCGCGCGGCGTCGTGGCGCGCGGCACCCTCGCGTCCGGGGGGGGAGCCGCGCCGACCTACTGGAACCTGTGCATCGCACCATCGCTCGATTATCTCGAGCGCGCGTACGACGATGCCAAGTATGGCCGCGACTCCGCGGCTCCGTACGTCGAGGTGCAGCGCACCCACGGGCGGGTCGAGCTGCACGTGCAATACGTGGTGCCGGGCGCGCATCAGGGCCTCACCGAGCGCGTGGCGCGGGTGCTGAACGCGCGGGCGGATCAGATCACGCTGCAACCGGCCGACGAGAGCCTCTACCATGGGGAGATCACGCTCGACCAGATTCTGTTCATGCGCCCGGTGCCGGGCTGGAGCCGCTACCGTACGCCCATCGAGGGCTTGTATTTATGCGGCTCGGGAACGCATCCTGGAGGCGGAATCCCGGGAGCGGCCGGTCGTAACGCGGCGCGGGAGATCGTATGACCTTCGTGAAAACCATCGAGAGCTACCGCCAGGGAGCGCGCACGCTCCCCGGGCGTTACTACACCTCGCCGGACGTGTTCGCGCAGGAACAGGAGCGCATCTTCGCGCACAACTGGATCTGCGTCGGGCGCGACGCGTCCCTCGCCGCCCCGGGCGATTACTTCGTGGTGGAGCTCGCGGGCGAGTCCATCATCGTGCTGCGCGATCAGTCAGGCGCGCGACGGGCCTATTACAACGTGTGCCGCCACCGCGGCACGCGCTTGTGCGAAGCGCCCAGCGGCACGCTCTCCGAAACGATTCAGTGTCCCTATCACGCGTGGACCTACGCGCTCGACGGCCGACTGATCGGCGCTCCCCATATGAACGAGGTGGAGGGCTTCGACAAGAAGGCCTACGCGTTGCACACCGTCGCGCTCGCGGAGTGGGAAGGGTTCCTGTTCGTGAATCTCGACCCCAAAGCCAATGCGGCGGACTGGTTCGCCCCGCTCGCGGGCCGATTCACTCGTTACAATCTCCCGACGCTGCGGACCGTCAGGCACATCGAGTACGACGTGAACGCCAACTGGAAGCTGATTCTCCAGAACTACAACGAGTGCCTGCACTGCCCCACGATCCATCCCGAGCTGTCGACCAAACTGCCGTACACGAGCGGCGCAAACGATCTGATCGAGGGACCGTTCCTCGGCGGGTACATGGAGATCAAGGCACCGAACGAAAGCGCCACGATGACGGGCCGCGCCTGCGCCTTGCCGTTGGGCGAGTTCCCGGCCGACGATCAGCGGCGCGCGTTCTATTACGCGCTGTTTCCCTCGATGATGCTGAGCCTGCATCCCGACTACGCGGTGTTTTACATGGTGGGGCCGCGCGGGCCGGCGCACTCGCGCGTGATTTGCGAGTGGATGGTGCATCCCGACGCGCCCGCGGCCGCAGGCTACAACATCCAGGATGCCGAGCAGTTCTGGGATCGGACCAACCGGCAGGATTGGCACATCTGCGAGCAGAGCCAGCTCGGCGTCAGCTCGCGCGTGTACGCGCCTGGACCCTATTCGCCGCGTGAGAGTATTCCAGCCGCATGGGACCGGACCTACCTGAGGGCATTTGAAGGGTCTTAATGCGGTCCTGAAGGAAGTCGCGGAGCGCCTCGAGGACAACTATCCGTATGGCGATCCGCTGTACGCCGGCCAGATGCTGAAGCCGCCGCATGACGTGGCGCGCCTCGCGTACGAGATGGCTCTCAAGATCAATCCCAACAACCACGCGCTCGACGGCGGCCGCGCGAGCTCCGCGATGGAAAAGGAAGCCGTCGCGCAACTGGCCGGGATGATCGGCTGGGACACACACCTCGGCCATCTGTGCAGCGGCGGCACGATGGCCAACCTCGAGGCGCTGTGGATCGCGAGCCAGCTGCATCCGGGCAAGACCGTGCTCGCATCGACACAAGCCCATTACACCCACCAGCGCATCACCGGCGTGCTCGGCATTCCGTTCGAGACCATTCCCTGCGACAAGCGCGGCCGCATGGATGCCGCCGCGCTCGAGCGACGGCTCGCGGCCGGCGGAATCGGGACGGTCGTCGCCACCATGGGCACGACGGCGACCGGGGCCGTGGATCCGCTGGCAACGATCGTCGACTTGCGGCGCCGCTACGACTTCCGCATCCACGCCGACGCGGCATACGGCGGCTACTTCCTGCTCGCCGACAATCTCGAAGCCGGGACCAAGCTCGCGTTCGAGTGCATGCGCGAGGCGGCGTCGGTCGTGATCGATCCGCACAAGCACGGCCTGCAGCCGTACGGATGCGGCTGCGTGATTTTCCGGGATCCGTCGGTGGGCCGGCTGTATCGGCACGATTCGCCGTACACCTATTACACGTCGACCGACATGCACCTCGGGGAGATCGCGCTCGAGTGCTCGCGTCCCGGCGCGGCCGCCGTGGCCCTCTGGGCGACGCAGCGGATGTTTCCGCTGACACCGGGCGGCGAGTTCGCGCGGGGACTGCAGAACGGGCGGGCCGCGGCGCTCGATCTGTACGCGCGGGTGCAACAGGACGGCCGCTTCGTCACGGGCGGAGCGCCGGAGCTCGACATCCTCGTCTGGGCGCCGCGCGCCGCCAGCGTGACTGAAGCGTCCAATCTGTCCAAGAGAATCTTTGCGGAAGCGGCGAGCCGTCAACTGCACCTCGCGCTGGTGTCGCTCCCCCTGCACCTGCTCGACGTGGGCCCGATGCAGCGCGACCGCGAGACGCTCATCTGCCTTCGCTCCGTGCTGATGAAGCCCGAACACCGGGAGTGGACGGACCGCATCTGGCAGATTCTCACCGAGGCGACGGCCGCGGCCGGGGTGCGGCCGCGCTAACGCGCGACGAACGACACTCCCACCACGACGGTGCGCGGCAGTCCCGGCTCGAACGCGATCGGTTCCGTGGTACCGGGCACGACGTCGGGGTTCAAGAACGCGGACGCGGTGTAGCGACTGTCGAACAGATTGTTCACGGTCACAAACGCGTTCACGCCAAACCTGGCTCCGAGCCAAACGGGGCTGTCGGTTCCGACCGACAGGTTTGCAATGCGGTAGCTCGGCACCTCCACCTGATTCGCGTCGTCAGCGAAAAACGACCCGCTGCTTTCGACCCCGAGCCGTACCCGCACCGGCCTGAGCGCGGTGGGAGTCACGTCCAGGCCGAGCGCACCGATGAACTGAGGCACGCCGACAATGTCGTTGCCGCTGTAGTCCGCCGTCGCGCCCGGCACGCCGTAATGCACGGAGTCGACGACATACTCCGTGTACGTGTGCGCGTTCCAGGTGAGCGCCGCGTGCAATGCAACCCCCGCGTTCGTCGCGACGCTCCCGCCCAGCTCGACGCCGCGGCGGCGGGCATGACCCGCCGTGAAATAGAAGCGCCCGCCCTGATAGGGAATGATCTCGTTCTTCACGTTGGTCTGGTATAACGCCACGTCGTAACTCAGCGCCCGGACGAAAGACTCCCCGAGCACCCACGTCCGCTTCGTCCCGATCTCGTAGGTCGTGGACCGAATCGGATCGAGCAGCGGATTGAGCGCGGTCACGGTGTCCTCGGGAGGCACCGCGTCCGTCTCGTTGCCGGCCGGCGCCTCGATCCCGCCGCCCACCGAGGCGTAGATACTGTGCTGCGGCGCGAGCCGATACGTCACGCCGACCTTGGGCGTCACGCCGGTGAACGAGCGCTCGTCGTTCAGGGCAGGGTTGCGATGATCGCGATAGTCGTAGGTGATGTCGTCATACCGCGCGCCGAGGGCGAGCAGCCAGCGGTCGCCGCCCAGCGCGAGCTCCTGGGTGGCGAACACGCCGGCATTCCGCGCCCCCTCGGCCTTGTCCGTGGTCAGGGCGCCGCGCGTGTTCCCCGGTGTGAGCTGATAAAACAGAATCGCGCCGTCCTGGAAGGCGTAGTCCGCGCCCACGAGCAGCGACCCCACCCTCAGCGACGTGCTCGCCCCGACGTGATAGCGCGTGAAGTCGCGGAACGTGC
>DASTDR010000198.1:0-3662 GCA_035710265.1 Gemmatimonadales bacterium
GCCCGACACGGCGACGCCGTCGATCATCCAGCGCACCAGCGGCGTGAACAGGTACCCCTGGAACTCGCGAAGCCCCGCCATCAGCTCCGGGTTTTCCCACGGTCCACGCGCCGGCAGGAATGGGTACCACACGTACGAAAAGAAGAAGCCGAGCATCATCGAGGTGATGGCGGTGTGGAACCCGCGGCCCGGTCTTGCCACTGCGCCCTTCCCGAGCCAGGCGATGACGATGCCCCCGATGATGATCGGATAGTAGGAAAAGTACAGCGCGTGCATCAGCTCGTCGAGCAGCGGAGCGGGCGCCTGCGAGATCGCCACCGCGGGCGTCGTGCCGAAGAGCGCCCGGTCGATGGCATAGAGATGCGGCTCGAACCAGTACGCCCGGCCCGGCCCCAGCGCCGTGACAGTGAACCGGACCTCTTCGAAGAAAGGCGTCAGCAGCAGCGCCGGATACGTGTAGCGCAGGAAGCGCCCGACACGTCTCGCGCCGCTCAGCCACGCTGATTCGCCGGAACGGATCTGCTCCCAGGGGGCGCCGCGGGCGGGCAGCAGGAGGAGCGCAGCCACGAGAGCGGTGTGGGCGATGACGAGCACGGGCCACTGCGGGATGGTGTCGGCGAACACCAGCGCCAGAACAGCCACGAACAGCGAATAGGCCGCCACGGCCCAGTCGACCGCAATCCAGGCCGACACTCGTTGTGAGATCACCTGCGTCCACACTCTACTCCTCGGGGGACCTTCACGTAGAATCCTGACTCAATGATCGTCGGCCCTGGCGCGCGCATAGGACCCTATGAGGTCACGGCCCTCATCGGCGAAGGCGGCATGGGCAAGGTCTGGCGCGCGCACCACGCGCTCCTCAAGCGCGACGACGCCCTGAAAGTACTGCCCGACGCCTTTGCGGATGACGCGGATCGCCTTGCACGGTTCCAGCGCGAAGCGCAGGTCCTGGCGTCGCTGAATCACCCGAACATCGCGCACGTCTACGGACTGGAAACCTCCGACGGCACGAGAGCGTTGGTGATGGAACTGGTGGAGGGTCCGACCGTCGCCGACCGCATCGCCCACGGTGCGATCCCGCTCGAGGAATCGCTGTCGATCGCCAGGCAGATCGCCGACGCGCTTGGAGCGGCGCACGAACGTGGCATCATCCACCGCGACCTCAAGCCCGCGAACGTCAAGGTGCGGCCGGACGGAGCCGTAAAGGTCCTCGACTTCGGCCTGGCCAAGGCGCTCGATTCCGGTCCTGCATCTGGGGCCGCTGTCGAGTCACCGACGATCACCAGCCCGGCGATGACGCGTGCCGGCATCATCCTCGGGACCGCTGCGTACATGAGCCCCGAACAGGCGCGGGGCAAGCCGGTCGACAAGCGCGCGGACATCTGGTCGTTCGGCGTCGTGCTCTACGAAATGCTCACTGGGCGACGGCCCTTTCAAGGCGAAGACGTCACCGAGACGCTTGCCGCCGTCGTGATGAAGGAGCCCGAGCTTGGCCGTGCCCCGTTCCAGGTGCGGCGGCTGCTGTCGAAGTGCCTCGAGAAGGATCCGAAGAAGCGGCTTCACGACATCGGGGATGTCTGGACCTTGTTGGACGACGACGCGGCGAGGGCGCCGGCGCGCTTCCCAAAAACGGCCGCGGCTCTGATCGGCGTGCTGGCACTCGCCCTCGTCGTGGTGAGCGTGTTGTATTGGCGCGCCGCCCGCGACGTCGAACAGCCCCTGGAGCGGCTCCCCGTCGACCTCGGGCCGGACGTGTCGCTCGGTTCCGGAATTGGCGCCGACGTCATCATCTCTCCCGACGGCACGCGCCTGGTGTGGGTGTCGAACTCGCGGCTGTTCACGCGGCGTCTCGACCAGACCAATGCAGTGGAATTGCCGGATACGGCAGGAGCCGCCGCGCCGTTCTTCAAACCCGACGGGCGGTCGGTAGGGTTCTTCGCCCAGGGGATGCTCAAGGCCGTCTCTTTCGAAAGCGGAGAAGTGAAGATCCTGTGCGCCGCCGCAAACGGCGCCGGAGGCAGTTGGGGCGAGGACGGCTTCATCATCGCCGCGCTCACGCAGAGCCGTCTGTCGCGGATCCCCGAGGCCGGAGGCACGCCCGAACTCTTGATGGAACGGCAGCCCCAAAGTGGGGAGAGCCTTCGCTGGCCGCACATCCTTCCCGGCGGCAAGGCCGTCCTGTTCACCGCCAGCAGCTTCAACCCCTTCCCGAGCTTCGATGAGGGCAGCATCGAGGTCCTGTCGATCGAGAGTCGCCAGCGGAAGACGCTGCAGCGCGGAGGGACGTACGGCCGCTACATCCCGGCATCGGATGGGCAGGGACATCTGTTGTATGTGGCTGGGGGAACCCTCTTCGCCATCAGGCTCGATCCAGAACGGCTGGAACTCGTCGGTGAGCCAGTGCCTATGCTGGAAGAGGTCGCCTACGGCCCGAACCCCAACGGCACGGCTCGATTCGATGTCTCCCGAACAGGTACGTTGATCTACCGCACGGGGCCGGCAGGGGTGCCGGTCACGGTGCAATGGGTGGACAGCAGCGGCACGCTCGAACCGGTGCTGGCCGACCCCGCGGTCTACGCGCGTCCCACGGTGTCTCCCGATGGCCGGCGTCTGGCCGTGGAAATGCTGGAGAAACAGAAGTCGTACATCTGGGTCCGGAACTTGCGGCTCGGTGGCATGTCGAAGGTGACTGCCGACGGCCGCAGCTACGTTCCCCTCTGGAGCCCCGACAGCAGGTACATCGTCTTCGGCTCCCCTGATGGCACATGGTGGACTCCGTCGGATCACGCGAGCCCGCAGCCGTTGATCAAGAGTGGGCGCGCCCAGATGCCGTGGTCCTTCACGAGGGACGGGAAGCAGATTGCGATTCAGGATTGGAGCGGCAGCTCCTGGGACGTGACTGTCGCGACGATCGAAAGCGGACGAGACGGGGTCAAGTCCGTCAAGACGGAGCCGGTGGTGAACTCGGAGTCCGCCGAGACCCACCCGACCTTCTCGCCCGATGACCGTTGGCTCGCGTACACATCGAATGACTCTGGTAGCCCCGAAGTGTACGTGCGCGCCTATCCCAACGCGGGCAGGCGCTTCCAGATCTCGAACGCCGGAGGGTCGTATTCACGCTGGGGGCCAGCCGGCAGCCGAACGCTGTTCTTCGAGGACGACTACCGAATCATGGCCGCGACCTACACCATCAAGGGCGATGAGTTCGTCGTGGAGCAGGTCCGGCCGTGGTCCGAGACGACACTGGCACAACCGTTCGGCAACGCGAAGAACTACGACCTGGCGCCGGACGGCAAGCGGGTCATCGCACTGATACCGGCGAGAACACAGGAACACCAGGTCATCTTCCTGCGAAATTTCGCCGACGAGCTGCGGAGGCGCGTGCCGGTCGGCCGATAAGACCTCAGTCCTCTCTGAGCGTCGCGATCGGATCGATGCGAGCGGCCCGCAGGGTTGGGATCGACGCGGCCGCCAGACATGCCGCGGCGATGATCAGCGTGCTGGCGACGTACGCTACGGGATCGAACACGCGGACCAGGCCTCCGATCTCCGAGGCAGCGGGTGTGGCCATCAGGACGGTCGCCAGGGCGGCTGCCAGTCCGCCGCCGGCCACGAGACCGACGCCGACCGACCGCGCCGTGTGTGACAGCACCAGCCCGGCA
>DASTDR010000199.1:0-4063 GCA_035710265.1 Gemmatimonadales bacterium
GATCGCGACGTAGCCTGGCGCCTGGAAGATCTGGTGATAGTTGTTGTAGAAGGGGTTCGGCACGAGCAGGCCGTCCGTCGTGAGGCAGCGCTCGGCCTGCGCGCGATCCTCCGGGCTGTCGGCGCGGGTTGACGCCGACCCGATCTTGGGAGTCGCATCCCAGCGCTTGCGCCCCTCAGTCGTGTAGGGAACCTTCCCCTCGGGCGGATCGACCACGAGCGAGGTGCCGCGTTTCGGCGCCACTTTCCCCGACGGCGTCTCGAGCCAGATCTCGTTCAGCTCTGTTCCTCCTCCTCCCTCACAACAATCATCGACGCAACACGAATGACCATGGCAGAACTCGCAAGTCTCCTCACCAGTAACCTCGATCAGCCAGTCCTTGACAAGACGGGGCTCACTGGTTTCTACCGATTCACTGTTGAACTTCCAGCGGACGCGAGCGTATTACGAACGCTGCGCAGCGCAGGTATAGCGACGACAGTTGACGGTACTCCGATCGGAACGCCGACGGGCATCTCCGCATTCAAGGTCATTGAGGGGCTCGGCCTAAGGCTCGAGCGCCGACGCGAACCGTTTGATGTTGTCGTCGTTGACAAAATGGAGCGGCGGCCCATCGGGAATTGACTCACACCACACTCTGTAGGGTGCGCATAGGACCGAAAGAGTGAACGAAGTACGGCGGTTTCTGCCGATCGAATCAGGTCCCGGCATTTGCCTTAGTCGACACTAGTCGAATCATAGTCCCCCACCTTCAGGTGAGGGTTGTTCAGTTTTCGGTCGGCTGCTGCAGGGAGTCGATCACGAGTACTGTGACCGGACCGCGGGTGGCCTCCAGCGTCAGCCCAAGGAAGTCTTCCATCGCATCGGCGACAACGACCGGCGTCGGCGTTTCGTCACCCGCGAGGAACCAGAAGAAGTCGAACGTTCCATCGAGTCCCGTCGCGTCGATGATGGGAATGTCCACCCACCTGGACGCGGTCGTGGCCAGTTGCGACAGCGGTCCGCATCCGCTCGATCGCCTCCCCGGAGGCAGATTCTGCGGATGACTCATCCGGGCCGCCGAGTTGCGGCAATCGTCCCGTCGCTGGAGGTAAGGTCCCAACCGCCCGTCGGTGCGTGCCGGCACCAGCGCGAAGTACCGCATTTCGCGCTGCTCCCGGTGCACCGCCAGCCCGAACCTGTCTTCGAGTAGCGACTGCACCATGAACCGTACCTGCTCCGGTGACGGCGCGTCGCTGGCGGCCCTCGCCTGGACCTCGAATCGGTCGTTCCACATCCACTTGGGTCCATTGACCACCTGGAAGTCCCTGATCTCCCAGGCGTACTGCACGAGGGCGGCGACCGTCACATTGGGCAGGCTGAACAGATTGCCGCTGACAACGTTCGGATTCCTCAAGAGCGCCGATCCGGTCACGATCAGCGGTTCGGCGCGCCTCTTGACCGACGCAACATCGAACGTGTGCCTCGGCGCCTGGGCTGCCAGTCCGCTGCCGAGCAGACCAGCGATCACCGCGCCGACGATGAATCTGTCGAACATGTCAGGAAACCATGCCGCAATTGCCAAGAGGCACAAAAGTACACGACCAGCACTCGTAGTTCGGCTTAGCGTAGGCTCCACGTCGGACCCCGTCTTGCGAATCGACCACCCACCGCAAGGAGCGGCCCTTGCAGGCGGCCTCACGACTTACCCGAATCTCCTGTGGCCCGCTGAGATTCCCGAAGGACTCAAGATTAGAAATGCGATCAATTAGCCGAAGGTAAGCTCACGGAATCGATAATCAAGACTTCGATCGGAACCGTTTTCGGCTCCAGCTTAAGTCCGAGCTGCTCGGGGAACGCAGTGAGAATTGACGGAGGCCCCGGAATCGCCGGATCCGCTAACCCATCCTCTGCATAAGTGAATTCCCACTGGTAATTGCCGCTCAGGCCCGTCATGTCCACCACGAGTCGATCGCGCAGTTCGGGAGCTATTACTGGTAGGATTTGGGCGAGTCTTGCAATCGTTCCCGCATACCTTCGCCTGTATCCGCCCGGTATGACTTCTCGCTGAGTAACGCCGCACAGACCACGACCGTTCTCGTCACGTGGTTCCGTCTCTAACGGGTTTTCAGCCCATTCCCTACAACTATGTTTGGATGGTCGAAGTCCTGAACCGAGCTTGCCCTCCTGTGCCATGGTCAGGGCATAGACGCGAATCGGGCGCGTCTCCATGTGGAACTTCAGGAAAAATCGGTCTTCCAGGAGCGCCTTGAGCATCGCTACAAGATCGTTAGCGGTCGGCGACGAGTTTGTCGGCGCCAGGGCGCTGATATCGAATCGGCGCTCGGTAACACTGGCGTCTCTATCGCTCAGTCGAAATCCTTCTGTGGACGTGTCGATCCCGTAGGCGAATCCTATGAGCATCTTGAGTGGCATATTGCTGATCTCGACGCGTCCACCCGGGAGAAATCCTCTCGACACGCGCCGCTCATTGGTCCTATTCTCTCTTATAGAGACCACCTCAAATCGCAGCGGGGCGGGTGCTTGTGCGGCCGCCGAGACTCTCTCGCGAGCCGGGGCGAATCCGGTCATGACGAATCCGGTTATTACGAGAAACCCTGCCATCGCGCGCATGAGTGACCTCCATGATCATCGCAGTGGCTATCTGTCTTTCAGACGATGTGACCTCTCTCACTGCCGCGCGACTTAGTTCGGCGTGGGCCGACCGACGTGTTCAACGACGAGCACCTCTACGGATGCCCGTTCCGGTCGCAGTTCGAGGCCCAGTTGCTCCCGCATAGCTGTGAAGATCGACGGCTGAGAGGACAGCGCCTGATCAGCGCTGCGCACACCGAGTCGCGCGGCTAATGCCCGGGCCTGCGGCGTGTCACGGGCGTTGAACGTCAACTCAACGTCGAATAGGCCCTCAATCCGGGTGCGATCGCCGACGGGCCGATCCATGGACATCGACAGGTTCTGGGCAAACTTCCGCATGGATACTCCGCCCGCTCGCATCGTGTCGTTCATGGTGAAGGTGAAGTCGCACGGCGGTGTCGAAGACTCGGGGCCGACGCCGGCCGTCGCGGCCTTGTCGCGGCTGACGCACTGAGACGGGCGCAGGCCAGATCCGAGCCGGCCGTCCTCCCGCGCTCGGACGAGCGCGTAGACCCCCTTTTCGCGCGTTTCCCGTCGCACGGCCAAAGCGAAACGATCAGCTAACAACGCTTGCAGCATCAGGTTGAACGGGCCAATCTCGTCTCGAGGCGTGACGGCCACGTCGCTGCCAGCAACGGCCGTCACGTCAAATCGCTCGTCGAGCACGGGCTGCTGGCCCTCGACTTCCTGATAGGGTTGAAGGCCGTAAGCGTAATGAATCAACTCGCGGACCGATGTCCATGTCGCGACGAACCGTCCGCCCGGTAGTTGCCGGATGCGCGAGACCGGCAGACCGGGGGCCGGACCCGGGTTTGGTCTGATCGAGGCCGCCTGAAAAGCGGGACGCTTGTCGGTCTCCTGCGCGCCAAGGGCGAGCACGGGCACGAGCACGAGGAACACCGACAGGTACTGCCACATGGCTTGCGGCCAGCTACCTTGCCTCCTGCGCCCGCGCCCCCGACAGGATCCCTCGGAGGCCGTAATTACCTTCGTGGCAGTCCACCTCGTAGAGCGCGCCGCTTGCCCTGTGCAGTCCGTTCTCGAGTGTCCACGGCCGCGAGAAGGTCGCCGGATCGGTCACGGTGAGGCGGTACTCGATCGTGTCGGCGTCGAGGCGCGTGAAGCGCTCGACGAGGTGCATCTGCCCCGTCGCGCCGCGGAAGAGTTTTCTGTCGTTGAAATTCGTCGTCTCGACGACGAGCGTCCTGCCTTCCCAGTGGCCTCGCGAATCGCCCATCCACATGCGAACGCCCGAGCCCGCGTGGGGGCGTCGATCGAGCGGAATGATGCGAGCCTCGTGCATCATCTCCGTCAGGATCGCGACGTAGCCTGGCGCCTGGAAGATCTGGTGATAGTTGTTGTAGAAGGGGTTCGGCACGAGCAGGCCGTCCGTCGTGAGGCAGCGCTCGGCCTGCGCGCGATCCTCCGG
>DASTDR010000200.1:0-2558 GCA_035710265.1 Gemmatimonadales bacterium
GGGGCGGGGGCGGGGGCCGAGTGCTCTAAATGTTGTTGATGATGGTCCGTCGGCCCGGGCGCCGGAGTACAATTGGATTCCGCGGCCGCGAAACCAAGATGCAGCGTCAACACACTCGCGATGAGCGCGACGGCCGGTCGAAATATCACGGGCCGAAGTCTAAACGAGAGGACATTCATGCGGAAGCAACTGGCGGCAGTCGTGACTCTGTTGCTGGCGGGCGCCACACTGCTGCTCGCTCACGATCTGTTCCTCAAACTGGACAGTTACTTCGTGCCACCCAACACCGCCGTTCGCGTTGCCGTTCTGAACGGCACCTTTGTAGCGAGCGAAGGCGCGGTTGCTCCGGATCGGCTGCTGGACCTCACGATGGTGGGACCGACCGAGCGGCGGACGATTCCCCGCGCTTCCTGGAAGCCGTCCGGCGACACGACGTGGCTCACGCTGCAAACCGGCGCGCCCGGCACCTACGTGATCGGCGCGTCGCTGCGCCCGCGCGAGCTTGCGCTGTCCGGGGAGGATTTCAACAGCTATCTGAAGGAAGACGGCATCCCCGACGTGCTCAACGCGCGCACGCTGAACGGTGAGCTCGAAAAACCGGTGCGGGAGCGCTATCACAAACATGTGAAGGCCGTCGTCCAGGTAGGGGACACGCGCACCAACGCGTTCGCGACGGTGCTTGGCTATCCGGCGGAAATCGTCCCCCTGAACAACCCCTACGAGTTGCGGATCGGTGATACGCTCGCGGTCCGGGCCCTCGTGGACGGGAAGCCCGCACCGAATCAACTCGTGCTCGCCGGCGGGGAGCGGGACGGGCACGAGATCGCCGGCACGTGGGACCGCAGCGACTCCGCCGGTGTGGCGCGGCTGCCGCTGAGCGAGTCCGGAAAGTGGTACATCAAGTTCATTCACATGGTCCCCGTCAGCGGCGACAGCGTCAACTACGAATCGAAATGGGCGACGCTCACATTCCAGGTTCGGTGAGCCTTGACGGGAGCGTCCGGAACCGGAAGCTTGGCTGAGCACTCCAGAGGAGGAAGCGTGCAGTCTCAAGCGTACGACGCCATCGTCGTGGGGTCGGGAATCTCCGGCGGGTGGGCTGCCAAGGAGCTGACCGAGAAGGGCCTGCGGGTGTTGATGCTCGAGCGGGGGAAAAACATCGAGCACATCCGCGACTACGTGAACGCGACCAAAGGGCCGTGGGAGTATCCCCATCGTGGCGGGCGTACGCGCGCCATGGAGGAGCTGTACCCGGTCCTGAAGCGCGACTATCCGCTGAACGAGAAGAACCTCGACTGGTGGGCCTCCGACCAGGAGTCCCCCTATACGGAAAAGAAGCGGTTCGACTGGTACCGTGGCTATCATGTCGGCGGCCGCTCGCTGATGTGGGGACGCCAGAGCTATCGCTGGAGCGACTTCGATTTCGAGGCGAACGCCAAGGAAGGCATCGCCATCGATTGGCCGATCCGCTACGCCGATATCGCGCCGTGGTACGATCTCGTGGAACGGCATGCCGGGATCGCGGGATCGCTGGAGCAAATGGCGCAGCTGCCCGACGGGCAGTTCCAGCCGGCGATGCCGCTCAACTGCGGTGAGGAGTTGATCGCCGGCCGGTTGCGCAACCTGTTCGACGGCCGCCGGCGGCTCATCCCGGGTCGCGTCGCGAATCTCACGCGGCCGCTGCCCGGACGCGGCGCGTGCCAGTATCGCAATGCGTGCTGGCTGGGTTGTCCGTTCGGCGGCTACTTCAGCACGCAGTCGTCCACGCTGCCCGCCGCGATGGCGACGGGGCGTCTCACCCTGCGTCCGTTCGCGATCGTGACCGAGGTCCTCTACGACCGGGACAAGAAACGCGCGAAGGGCGTGCGCGTGCTCGACGCGATCACGAATCAAACGACCGAGTACACGGCGAACGTCATCTTCCTCTGTGCGTCGGCGCTGAACAGCACCTGGCTCCTGATGCGCTCCGCGACCGACGTCTGGCCCGGCGGGCTGGGCTCGAGCTCGGGCGTCCTGGGCCAGAACTTGATGGATCATCACTTCCGCGCCGGTGCATCCGGGACCATCGAAGGACTCGACGACAAGTACTACTACGGCCGCCGTCCGACCGGTTTCTACATTCCGCGCTATCGCAATCTGTTCGGTGAGAAGCGCGACTACCTGCGCGGCTTCGGCTATCAGGGCGGCGCGAGCCGGTCCGGGTGGTCGCGTGGCGTGGCGGAGCTGGGCGTGGGCGGAAAGTTCAAGGACGACCTCTCACAGCCGGGGTCGTGGTCGATCGGAGGCACGGCGTTCGGTGAGATGCTGCCCAATCCGGCCAATCGCATCACGCTCGATCCCGCGAAGAAGGACAAGTGGGGCCTGCCCGTGCTCTCGTTCGACTGCGCGACCGGCGAGAATGAGAAAGCTATGCGCAAGGACATGATGAACGACATGGCGGAGTCGCTCGAGGCGGCCGGAGTGAAGGAGGTCGCCACCTACGACAACGGCTACTTCCCAGGGATGGGCATTCACGAAATGGGCACGGCGCGGATGGGCCGCGATCCCAAGACGTCGGT
>DASTDR010000201.1:0-4824 GCA_035710265.1 Gemmatimonadales bacterium
CGGTAGGGGTCGGCAACCTTGGTGCCGTGATAGTCGTCGACGACGTCGGCTTTGCGTGCGGCAGGATATGTGATCGATTGCGCGTCGAGCAATGAAGTCATCACCAGAGCCACGAGAAGTAGTGTGTTGATAGTTGGCATAGCGCGTAAACGTGCCCCGCACCGCGCGTTTGGGGTAGGGGGGAACGCGCGCTGATCGCCAACGTGCGCCGATGGGACTCGACGCCGCCCGCGCCGTGTTGCAGCAGCACTTTGGGTACCCTCGTTTCCGCGTGCACCAGCTCAGGGTGCTGGGCCCGCTCCTCGCGGGCCATGATGTCCTGGCGGTGCTCCCCACGGGTGCGGGCAAGTCGCTTTGCTATCAGGTCCCGGCGCTGCTGGGCAACGGACTCACGCTCGTGATCTCACCGTTGATCTCGCTGATGCAGGGTCAGGTGGGCGCGTTGCGGCGGCGCGGCATCGCCGCCGCCTACCTCAATAGTCAGCTCGATATGGGGCAGCGCCGAGCGGTGTTGGACGAGGCCACCATTGGGCGACTCAAGCTGTTGTACTGCGCGCCCGAGCGCCTGGCTTCCTTGGCGCGGCGGCTCGTCGCCGCGGGGACCGCGGTCGCGCTGTTCGCCATCGATGAAGCACACTGCATTACCGAATGGGGCAACGAATTCCGCCCCGTGTATCGGCGTCTGGGCATGTTCCGCTCGCTCCTGGGCCGGCCGGCGACGATCGCGCTCACCGGCAGCGCAACGCCCGCGACGCGAGCCGACATTCTGCGGGTGCTGCGGATGCCGGACGCGCACGTGGTGGTCACGTCTTTCGATCGTCCAAACCTGCAGTTCACGGCACAACGGGTGCAGAGCGATCGCGAGCGCTTCCGGCTGATTCGCGCGCAGGTGCGCGGGGCGGACGGCGCGTCGATCATCTACACCCCCACCCGCCGCCTGACCGAGCTCGTAACACGGGCGTTGCTGCGCACGAGCGTCAAAGCGGCCCCGTATCACGCGGGACTGTCCGCGGCCGTGCGCCGGCGCGTGCTACACGCGTTCCTGGGCAATCAGCTCAGGGTGATCGTTGCCACGAGCGCGTTCGGGATGGGGATCGACAAGCCGGACGTCAGGCGTGTGCTCCATTGGGGACCGCCGCCGACTCTCGAGGCCTATTATCAGGAAGCGGGGCGGGCCGGTCGCGACGGAGACCATTCGACCTGCGTCATTCTCTGGCGCCCGCAGGACCTCGCATGGAAGATCGCACCCGAAATGAAACGTTACGTCAAATCGCGCGCGAACCACCGCACCATGCTACTGGAGTACTTTGGGGAACCGGAATGATATTACGAGATGCATGATTCGCTCTACTTCTCCGAGCACCATCTCCAGGTGCGCGAGATGGTCCGCGACTTCGCGCGCACCGTCGTAAAGCCCTCGGCTCGGCAGTTCGACCTCGAGAGCCGCTTCCCCTGGGACAACGTCAAACAGATGGCCGAGCTCGGCCTGTTCGGGATTCCGTGGCCCGAGGAGCTGGGGGGCTCGGGGATGGATTACCTGTCCTACATGATCGTGATTCACGAGCTCGCCAAGGTGGACGCGAGCCATGCAATCACGGTCAGCGCCCATACCACGCTGGGCACATCGCCGATCGTGGACTTCGGCACGGAGGATCAGAGAAAGCGATTCGTGCCGCTGCTCGCGGCGGGCAAGGTCCTGGGCGGATTCGGACTGACCGAGCCCGGCGCGGGATCGGATGCGGGCGGCACCAAGACGACGGCGGTGGACAAGGGAGACCACTACATCCTGAATGGCTCCAAGATTTTCATCACACACGCGGGCGTGGGGGAAATCTTCTGCGTCACCGCCCGCACCGATCCCCATGCGAAGCGGACGCACGGCATTACGGCGTTCATCGTCGCCAAGGACACGTGTGACCTCGAGGAGACAACGCGCGTCGGCATCGGCCACGTGCCGGCAGGGGAGCTGCCCAAGAACCGCGGCGTGCTGTCTGGTAAGAAGGAAGACAAGCTGGGCTGGCGCGCGTCCGACACGCGCGAGCTGATCTTCCAGGACGCGATCGTGCCGAAGGAGAACGTGCTCGGTCCCGTGAACAACGGATTCCGCCAGTTCCTCCATACCCTCGATGGCGGCCGCATCGGCATTGCCGCCCTGGCGTTGGGTCTGGCCGAAGGCGCGTTGGAGGAGTGCCTGAGCTATACGTCGACGCGCAAGCAATTCGGCCGGCCGATCGCGAGCTTCCAGGGGGTGCATTTCGCCCTGGCCGACATGGCGACCGAAGTCGAGGCCGCGAAACAGCTCGTGTTCCATGCGGCCTGGCTGAAGCAGAACGGCCGTCCGTTCAAGCAGGAGGCCGCCATGGCGAAGCTGTATGCGTCCGAGTTGTGCATGCGGGCCACAACGAAGGCAGTCCAGCTGCACGGCGGGTACGGCTACACAACCGAGTATCCGGTCGAACGGATGATGCGGGACGCCAAGATCTGCGAGATCGGGGAAGGAACCAGTGAAATCCAGCGCATTGTGATCGCGAGGCAACTCCTGGGCAGTCTGATAGATTGACCTAAGTCTCGCCTTTCCCTAGCTTTGCCCTATGCATTGGTCTTTGGCGTCTCTCAGCCGCCTCTCCAATCGACTCATCGCTCCGCCCCTGATTCCAGGGGCGTTGGACTATTGCTGGGATAACCACAGGCTCCCCGGTGGCGGATGCTTCCCCCCGGGGCGCGAGGGTACCTGTTTTGAAACGCGAGATCCTCATCTCCGGAAGCCCGCGGGAGACCCGCGTGGCCATTCTCGAGGACGACCGCCTTGTTGAGCTCCTGGTCGATCGTCCCGACTCCCACCGTTCAGTCGGTGACATCTACGTCGGCAAGGTCGAAGCCGTCTTGCCAGGCATCCAGGCAGCCTTCGTCGACATCGGCGCCGAGAAGAGCGCGTTCCTCCACGCCTCCGATCTAATCGAGGCCGAGGAGGACGACGATCCCGACGAGCGCGAGGTCAATGATGCAGACGAGGAAGGCTCGAACGGGGGTGGGAACGGCGGCGGTGGGAATGGACGACAGGCTGGGAATCGGCGCGGGCAGCCGCGCGGCCGTGAGCGCCGGCGCCCGGCGCCCAACATCGCCGACGAGCTGAAGCGCGGCCAAACCAAGCTCGTTCAGGTCATCAAGGAAGCCATCGGCACCAAAGGCCCGCGCGTCACGGCGCAGGTCTCTCTCGCCGGCCGGTTCCTCGTCTATATGCCGTTCGCGTCCAAGGTCGGCGTCTCGCGCAAGATCGAGGCGCGCGACCAGCGCGCGCGCTTGCGCGAGATGGTCACGAAGCTCGTCCCGAAAGACGAAGGTGGCTGGATCATCCGTACCGTCGCCGACGATCTCACGGAGGCGAGCTGCAAGCGGGAGATCGACCACCTGCTCGGCCTGTGGAAGAAGATCACGCGCAAGGCCTCCTCGGGCCGCGCGCCTGCGCTGGTGCAGCGCGAGACCAGTCTGACGCGGGGAATCGTACGCGATCTCCTGTCGGACAAGGTCGATCTGCTGCTCGTCGACTCCAAGCTGCTGTACAACGAGATCGAGCAATACTTGAAGCAGATCGATCCCGATCTGCTGCCCAAGGTGAAGCTGTACCAGGCCGAGACGCCGCTGTTCGATGAGTACGACATCGAGACCGAGATCCGGAACCTGTTCAAGCAGCGCGTCGACATGCCGACCGGCGGCTACCTGATCATCCAGCCCACTGAGGCGCTGATTTCGATCGACGTGAACACAGGGCGTTATACGGGGAAGCGCGATCCCGAAAGCACGATTTTGCGAACCAACCTGGAAGCAGCGCGCGAGGTGGCGCGCCAGCTCCGGCTGCGCGACATCGGCGGAATCATCGTCGTCGATTTCATCGACATGGAGACGAAATCGAACCGCGATAAGGTGCTCCAGGAGCTCCGCACACACCTGGGCCGCGACCGGGCGCGGACTCGGGCGTTTGCGGTCTCCGAGCTGGGGCTGATCGAGATGACCCGCCAGCGGGTCCGTCCTTCGCTGTGGCAGTCGATGACGACCGAGTGCCCGACCTGCACGGGGACGGGTCGCGTATTCCGGCCCGAAGTCGTGGTGCGGCGCATGGAGCGCTCGCTCAAGCGCGCCGGGGCGGACCACAAGGAGCGGCAGCTGTCGGTGCGCCTGCATCCCGAGGTCGCGCTCTATCTGGTGGAGCAGGAGCCTAACTTCCTGCGCCAGCTAGAGAAGCAGACGGGCCTCGAGCTCGAGGTGCGCGACGACCCGATGATGCGACTGGACGAGTTCAGGATGATGGCCCGTCCGGCGGGCAGGGATGTAACCGAACAGTACGCGGTGGCTTGACCAACTGCTTGTCACTGCTTAGGTTCCGCGCCCTATGTCATACGCAATCTTCATCGCCGGCGGCCAGCAGTTCCGCGCCGAACCCGGTGTGACCATCAAAGTGCCGTTGCTCGACGCCAAGCCGGGGGATGAAATCTCCTTCGACCAGGTGCTCGTCGTGGGCGATGGCAAGAACGTGCAGACCGGCGCCCCGAAGCTGAAGGGCGCGAAGGTCACCGCCGAAGTCGTCCGGCACGGCAAGGATAAGAAAGTTCGCATCTTCCGGTTCGCGCGCCGCAACGGCTATCGCCGCCATGGCGGGCACCGCCAGAACTTTACTGAAATCAAGATCGCCGACGTGAAGGTCGGCTGAGGATCGCATGGCTCATAAGAAGGGCGTCGGCTCTTCGCGCAACGGGCGCGACTCGAATCCGAAGTACCTCGGCGTCAAGCGCTTCGGCGGGGAATTCGTGACCGCGGGCAGCATCATCG
>DASTDR010000202.1:0-2123 GCA_035710265.1 Gemmatimonadales bacterium
CTCCGGGGTCGAAATCGACACGCACCTGGATGACCTCGCGTCCGGGGACGCCCAGATCGTGCCGTAGCGCATCGGTGCGCTTGATTCCCGGTTGCTGCGCGTGCGTCACGTGCAGCGCCAAACCGCTTCCGGCAATCAGCATCGCGACCGCCATCATTCGAATCGTGTTCATGTGGAACTCCTTTAGTCGTCAAAAATCAGCCCTCAGTTCACCGACCTGAGTGATCTGAAGGCGGCACGGAGTTCGCTGGCAAAGAGCTGCGGCTGTTCCCACGCCGCGAAGTGGCCGCCCTTATCGAGCTTGTTGTAGTAAATGAGTTTCGGATACGCCCGCTCGGTCCAGCTCCGTGGGGCTTCATATTGCTCGCCGGGAAAGACGCTCACGGCGACCGGAATCGAGACGCCCTTGGCGTTGAAAAAGCCTCCCTTGTATTCCCAGTAGAGACGAGACGCGGAGACTCCCGTGTTCGTGAGCCAGTAGAGCGTGATGTTGTCGAGGATCTCGTCTCGCGTCAGTTCGCCGGTGGCGCTCGTGGTCCGGCTCAGAGCCGAATGGACGGCTGCGGCCGGCTGGCCGTCGGCATCATTGTGGTCGAGCAGCCAGGCGGCCAGACCGACAGGTGAATCGGCGATCCCGTACAGGGTCTGCGGGCGAGACGCCATCAGCTTGGCGTAGTCGACTTGCTTGAAGGTTCTTTCCAGCTGCTGATAGGCGCGTCGTTCCTCGGCAGAGAGACCAGAAGGCGCCGGCTGGCCGGTGAGGAGCGCCTTGTCGACGTCAGCCGGAACGGTGGCAGGCATGTTGGTGTGGATGCCGAGCAATCCTGCTGGGGCCTGCAGGCCCATCTGATCGACGACAAAGGCACCCCAGTCGCCACCCTGGGCGACGTAGCGCGCGTAGCCGAGGCGCGTCATCAGCTCCGCCCAGGCTCGGCCCATGCGCTCGGGGCCCCATCCGGTGCTCGTCGGCTTGCCGGAAAAGCCATAGCCGGGCATCGACGGAATCACCACATGGAAAGCGTCCGCAGCGCTGCCGCCGTGTGCCGTGGGATTGACCAGCGGGTCGATGATCTTCAGCTGCTCGATGATCGAGCCGGGCCATCCGTGCGTGACGATCAGCGGCAACGCATTCGCGTGTTGCGAACGGACGTGGATGAAATGAATGTCGAGTCCATCGATCTCCGTCATGAATTGCGGCAGAGCGTTCAACTTGGCCTCGACTGTGCGCCAGTCGTAGTCGGTTGCCCAATACCGCGTGAGCTCCTGCATCGTGGCGAGCGGCACACCCTGGGAGTGATCCGCGACGGTCTCCTTCTCGGGCCATTGCGTGGCCGCAATGCGGCGGCGCAGGTTATCGAGCGAGGCTTGCGGAAAATGGACGGTGAACGGGCGGATCGAGGTGCCCTCCGTCGAGCGCCGGGTGGATGATGCCGTGGCGACGGCCGCGCCGTCGGTTCCGGAAATGGTCGTAGTCTGGGCCGTCACGTTCAGCGGCAAACCGCTTCCGACGATGAGCATCGCGGCCGCCATTATTCGAGTCGTGTTCATGTGAATCACCTTTCGGCAGTTAGGGGTCAGCGAATCGACCGGAACGCGGCACGGAGTTCAGCGGCGAAGAGCTCGGGCTCCTCCCACGCGGCGAAGTGGCCGCCTTTGTCGACTTCGTTGAAGTAGGTCAGGTTGCGATAGGCGCGCCGCGCCCAGGTCTCCGGGGCTCGATAGACCTCCTCGGGAAACACCGTGATGGCCACCGGCAGCGTGATCTCGGAGGTCTTCTGCGCGCTCGCGAGAAGAACGCTTTGGCCGCCGGTCTCCCAGTACAGCCGCGCCGACGAGGTGGCCGTGTTCGTCAGCCAGTACAGCGTGACGTTGTCCAGGAAGTCGTCTTTGGTCAGCAGGCGCTCGGGCTCGCCGTCGTTGTAGTCATACATGAAGACCGCGAGCCCCGCTGGAGAGTCCGTCAAGGCCTGGCCTATCACCTGCGGCCGTGTACCCATCATTGCGCCGTAGGCTCTGCGCATCTTGTAGAACCTGTCGAGCGAGTCGAACGCCGCCCGTTCCTTCTCGGACAGGCCCGCTGGCGGAGGTCCGCCAGCGGCGAGCGCCGCCGCCACATCGGGAGG
>DASTDR010000203.1:0-4809 GCA_035710265.1 Gemmatimonadales bacterium
GAGCGGCGCCAACGCCGTGGCCAACTTCTCGAACGTCTTTGTCTACGACCTCGGGCTCGACTACTACTCGCGCTACGCCGAGCAGGTGAACGCCGTGACCGCCGACCAGACGCTCGCGATGGCGAGAAAGTACATGGTGCCTGGCGAGATGGTGGTCGTTGCCGTCGGCGACCGGGCGAAGATCGAGCCCGGGCTGAGAAAGCTGAACCTTGGCGCGATCGAGATTCGCGACGCCGCGGGCAGTACGCAGTAGGCAGTAGACAGACCGAAGGGACTGCGGGTCGAAGCGAAACGTTCAGGCCGGATTCAGCGATCGGAGGAGGCCAGTCGGTGCCTGGCCACTTCCTTGATCCGCATTCGCTGCTCGGGCGTCAGCACGCGATACATCTTCACCAACATGAGCGTGCGGGCGACATGTCGCTGTGCCCGCACGTGTTCTGTCCGAGCGCTCAAACGGGCTACGGTCTCGTCGTCGGCGTCTGCGGCGAGAATGACGCGTTGAAGTTCCCGGTCCAGCGACTCGAGTTCGCGCCCAAGGGCCCTGCGTTGCGGCAACGTCGCCTGAAACGCCGACTCCAACGACTGAACCTGTGCCGACGTCAGGCGTAGTACGCGCTGCACCCCCTCTTGCTGCCACCACTTGGGGCCGGAGGCCTGATAGCTCTGACTCCGATCCTCGAGCGCCGCTGACGCCACGAGAAAGAGGCACACAAACATCGCCGTGCGAGGTGCCGAGTCGTTCAACATGCCCCCTTTTCTGGCTACGGGCGCACGTTCGACAGGTCGACCACGATCGAGCCGGTTGCCAGCGACAGGTTCTGTGCGAAGGCGCCCCGGTACGTGTCGTACAAGGCCTGACGCTCTTCCGGGAAGGCCTCGTACAGCGCCCGCATGATCGTGTAGTCGGCGTCTTTCACGACTGGATGAATGACGTGGACGTAGGCGATGTTGCCGTCGGCAAGCGGCTTGTTGACGCGCATGACTCGCCAGCCGGCGGCCTGCTGCTTCCGTTGCGGGTCCGGCGACTGCAGCAGCGCCTGCCGCACTTTCGTCATGATGCGCTCGAAGTCGGCTGTCTTGTCCGGCTTGATGGCTACGGTCAGGAGCGCGGCGTCTCCATCAAACGTGAATTTGTGCGCGGCCGTTTCGGACTGCGCATTCCCGGCCGCGGTTTGCGTCAGCCCGCCCGACATTGCGAGCATGACGAAGGCCGCCACAATTGCACGTCGTACGGCTGATCTGATCACGTCAATGCCTCCCTCGAGCCCCTTACGGTAGATCGCGCGAACCTCGCGGTGTATCCCGGCCAGTCGGTATTCTCGCGTAGTGGATCCCATCGAGCGCCGCATCGCGCGAACGACGGGCCGCTTGCGCGACGGCCCGGGCGAGATCCCGCCGCGCGGCGTCGTTGCGCGGTTCGATATCCACGGCGCGCGCGAACTGCTCGGCGGCTTCGTCGAGCCGGCCCGCCATAGCCAGCACGCGGCCGAACACCAAGCGCACGGCGACATCCTGTGGGGCCATGCGCGCTGCCCGCTCGAGCACGGCAGCGCCCGATTCCACCTCCCCGGCCGTCGCGAGGGCTGCGCCGAGCTTGCGCAGCGCCTCCGTGTCCTGCGGCCGATGTTCGACCAGGACTCGAAAGTGCCGGATGGCCTCGGCGAAGCGGCCCTGTTTGGACCGGATTTCTCCCAACCGCATGTGCGTGTCGCGCCGCCCAGGATCCCGCCGCAGAAGTGCCATGAGCTGTGCGGCCGCGGCGTCGTCCCTTCCGAGGAGGAGGTATACGGATCCGAGCGTCTCGCGGGCAGGCACCACGTTGACGTGTGTGGGCATCTGCTCGACGAAGCGCTCCAGTTGCTCCGCGCCCGCCTCCAGGTTCCCATCGGCGATGAGCTCGTTGCCCAGCACGAAACGGGCGCCCGGATAGTCCTCCGAAGACCGTCGGATGTAGTCGATGGCCTCTTCGCGACGTCCGGCCTCGAGTAATGCGGTTCCGTAATGCAAGTACGCGCGGCCGTGAGGGCGTCGTTCCACGGTCGTCTTCGACAGCGACAGCCACGATTGGTATTCACGATTCCGTCCGACAGTTGCCGACGCGAGCGCCCCGAAGATGCAGACGAGCGTGCCGACGACTACGGCGGTGCTGACTCGCCTTCGGTACGGAGTCCATGCCTGCAGTCGGCCGCTCGACGTTGTCGCCGCACCCCAGTTCCACATGCGGTACGCGCCCAGGATTGCCAGAATGACCAGCCCCGCCATTGCCAGGTACACGCGGCGTTCGGCGCCCACTTCGGTGGCGATAGGGACGATGCTCGACGTGGGCGCGAGCGTCACGAAGAACCAGACACCCGGGAAACCAAGACGAGGCCGGAACACGAGGGCGGCGGCCACGGCCGAAGCCAGTGCCACCACGATCAACCCGGGGACGATCACGTCGGCAAGGATCATCGGCTGCGGGAGCCCGTAGTCGAGCACAAGACCCCGCGGCCAGATCGCCAGCCGCAGGTAGTCGACAATGACGGTCGTCTGGTTCAGCAGGTAGGTCCACGGTCCAACGCCGGTGTCGAAGCCGACGGTCGTGCGCGGCCGCTCAGCCAACAGCATGGCGAGCACGAGCCACGTGGCGGCGAGACCTGCGTAGAGACGTCCGCGATGGGCCGCCCGTCGAAGAGCCGCGGCGACGTAGACACGATCGAAGAGCGCGACCAACAGAGGCGCCGTGACCATCGACTCCTTGCACGTCATGCCCGCCGCGCACGCCGCGATGGCGGCGATGTGCCACCGGCCCCTGGTCGTCGAGTCCAACGCGCGAACGCTGCAGTACATCGTCATGAGATAGAAGACAGCCATCATCGACGTCGTACGTTGCGTCACGTAGTTGACCACTTCGCTACTCAGCGGATGAACCATCCAGACGAGCGACGCGGCCCACGCGAGGTCGGTCGCGTGGTCTTTGAAGCGTGGCGCCAGCGGCGGCAGCAGCAGCGTCCGTCGAATGACGCCGAACAGGACGAGGGCGGCAACCACGTGAATCGCGAGATTCACGAGGCGATAGCCGGTGACGTTCAGCCCTCCGATCGCGTGATTGATGGCGAACGACAGATTGACGAGCGGTCGTCCGGCAACGGGAGTGTCCTTGGGTGGGGCAAGCGCGTCGGTCAGCGGCCAGAGATGTCGTATCTGGTGGTTCTGCTGAATCGACGTCCAGTCGTCGAAGACGAACGGGCTGGACAGGCTGTTCGCGTACACGAGAGCCCCAACGACGACGATCGCCGCCGCGCGCACGCCGATGCTCATGGAGGCGCCTGCGCGACGCGCTGGCGGCGCCGGACCAGCTCCAGGTTCTGCCGAGCGCCGCGGTCGGCCGGCGCCAGCTGGGTCACGCGTATGAACGTGCCGACCGACTCGTCGTAGCGGCCGCTCTCGGCAAGCGCCACTCCAAGGCGCGTCAACACGGCCACGTCATCCGATCGGTGATCGAGATACGCCTGATAGTGAACGGCGGCATGGTCGGCCCACTGCAGGCCGAGCAGCAGGGCGTCGGCGAGCGACAGGTGCACGTCTGCTGCGGCGGCCGAGGGCGTGTCTTCAGGCCATCGCTCGACCCAGTACACGCGCATCGTGTTGCCAATCACTGCGGCCGGCTCGAGATCCCAGAACGGGCGGTAGAACAGCCGCCATCGGGGGTCGAGATACACACCGGTCAGGATGGTTCCGCTGATCGCGACGAACCCGGGCAGCCGTGGTCGCGCGACCACATCGGAGGCGAACGACGGCGAGCCCGGCAGGTAGGTGCAATTGATTCCGTAGTACGCGGGGTCGGCGGTTCCGAAGTACGCCAGGTTCACGTGAGCGACGCCGCGCGCGTCCATCCAGGCCTTCAGCGCTTTCAGGTTGCTGCCCCAGGCGAGGTTCGAGTCGGACAGATGCCTGAAGCCGTTTGCCGGGCCGCCAGCGAAGGCATTGAAGAACGTCAACGGCTGTTGATTCGCGCGCGCGACCTCTCCCGCGGAAAACACCATCAGCGCTGCCAGGCCGAGCCGGGCGGCGCGCGCGCGGGCCATGAGAAGCTCGCGAGCGGCGACGGCGGCCAGCAGCAGCACGAGCGGGTAGATCGGCAGAATGTGGCGGACGCCCATGTTGATACCGCTGGCCATCGCAGCCGCGAGGTAGACGATCACGGGGACCAGCAGAAAGGCGATGGTGATCGATCCCAGCAGATGTCGCCGGTACACGCAGAGAACGAATCCGGCTCCAAGCAGGATCAGCAGCGCAATCGGCGTCTTCAGCAGGAAGGCGACGGGGAAGTAGTACCACCAGCCTCCGGCGCTGAGCCGGCCCGACAGGAACGCCGGCCATTGCGCGATTGCAGTGTGATGGAACAGAAAGCCCTGGGTGAATGCGTTCGGCAGCAGACGGTGCGAGTCGATCCATGACAGGAGCGGCGTGAGCGTCGGCGCCCGGGTGGCGAAGGCCGTGTCCTGGATCCGCACGAGCCACTCGGCCGTTGCGCTCGGCGCGTACCGGAACCCGTACACGGCCCAGATCGCTGCGTACGTGGTGATGGCGAGGAGCGCGCCGATGCCGATCGCGCGGCGCCCGCTCATCTGACGGCTGGCCACGGCGACTGCCAGCAGCAGGACGACCATGGGCACCAGCAAGACGGCCGAGAACTTCGACACCGAGGCGAGTGCAACGAAGATGGTCACTCCGGCGAGGTTCGCCACGGTCCATCGACGGCACGTCCGCCACAGAAAGTACGCGGCGCCGAAGATGAAGCAGGTGACGCCGAGATCCGTCGTCACG
>DASTDR010000204.1:0-7824 GCA_035710265.1 Gemmatimonadales bacterium
GGGCGGCGAGGGGCGGCAAAAGCAGCGGCAACACCGACTTTGCCGCCCTCCGCCGCCCTTCGCCGCCTTTCGCCGCCCGTGATTGCCATCGGGATCTTCTATCTGATCCGCATGCCCGAGACCCTGATCATCCTTCACACCCAGCAGCTCGGCATCGCCGTCGCGCTCGTGCCGTTGCTGTGGGCCGCCGTGCATGTGGTGAAAGCGTCGACGAGCTTCATCGGCGGCGCTTTGTCGGACCGGATCGGTCCGGCGCGCACCATGTGGATCGGCTGGTTGAGTTATGTGGCGCTCGCGGCCGGCATGGGCTTTGCCAAAGGGCCCGTTGCGGGCTGGGTGCTCTTTCTGGCCCTCGGCGTGGTGGCTGGGCTGACCGAGAGTCCGGAACGAGCCTTGGTGTCATTGATCAGCAAGGGGCGTGAAGGAAGCGGATTTGGAGTTTATCACGCGCTGACGGGAGTGGCCGCCTTGGTGGGTGGTCTGGGGCTCGGGATCATCTACCAATCTCGAAACGGCGAAATGGCCTTTCTTATAAGTGCTGCCGCCGCAGTGGGTTTGGTGATCCTGTGGCCTTTCTGGGCGCGGTCGCATAGCGTTCCCCCCCGTGACGACGCCCCTCCCGCCGCCGACTAACACCCCAACAGCCCGCGCAGCACACCACGGCTCGGAGCGCAGCGGCCGGTACCTGGCTTTGCTCGCCCTCACGGCGTTGGGCGTGGTCTACGGGGACATCGGCACGAGCCCGCTGTACGCCCTGCGCGAGGCGTTTCACGGGCCCCATGCGATCCCGGTGACCGCGGGCAACGTCCTGGGCGTGCTGTCGCTGATGTTCTGGTCGCTGATCATCGTCGTAACGATCAAGTACCACATTGTGATCATCCGCGCCGACAACAAGGGCGAGGGTGGCGTGCTCGCGCTCATGGCGCTCATCCAGGGGCGCCGGCAACAGGGGGGCATGACTCCGCGCTCCGTGATCATCATGCTGGGGATCTTCGGCGCCGCGCTGATGTATGCCGACGGCGCGCTGACGCCGGCGATCTCGGTCATGAGCGCCGTGGAGGGGCTCGCGGTGGCGGCGCCGACGCTCAGCCACTGGATCACTCCGATCACGCTCGCGCTCCTGCTGGGGCTGTTCCTGATTCAGAGCCGCGGCACGGCGCGAGTCGGGGCGGTGTTCGGCCCGGTGATGCTGCTCTGGTTCCTCACGATTGCGGCGCTCGGAGTGAACGGAATCGTATCCCATCCGAGCGTTCTCGCGGCCGTATCTCCGCTCCACGCTTTTCGATTCTTCGGCGAGGATCCGTGGCGCGGTTTCCTGGTGCTGGGGGCGGTCTTCCTCGTGGTCACGGGCGGCGAGACGCTCTACGCGGATCTCGGACATTTCGGCCATCGCGCCATCCAGCTCGCGTGGTTCACCGTGCCATTCCCGGCGCTGCTGCTCAACTACTTCGGGCAGGGCGCGGAGCTGCTCAGCGAGCCCGGGTCGGCGGTGAACCCGTTCTATTATCTCGCCCCCGATTGGGCGCTGCTGCCGACCATCGGCATCGCCACGGCGGCGGCGATCATCGCGTCGCAGGCAGTGATCTCGGGCGCATTCTCGCTGAGCCGCCAGGCCGTGCAGCTGGGCTACATGCCGCGGCTGCAGATCGAACACACGTCATCGCGCGAGATCGGGCAGATTTACGTCCCGGCGGTCAACTGGGCGCTGATGTTGCTCACCGTGACACTGGTCTTCTGGTTCGGCACCTCGAGCAACATCGCCGGTGCGTACGGTGTGGCGCTGTCGACGCTGATGGTCATCACGACGGTGATGTTCTTCATCATGGCGCGTGAGGTCTGGGGCTGGACGATCCTCAAAGCGCTGCTCGTGACGGGGTCGTTCCTGATGATCGATACCCTGTTCTTTGCGGCGAATGCGCTGAAGATTCCGGTGGGCGGCTGGGTGCCCTTGGCCATCGCGGCCGTCGTGTACACGCTGATGATGACGTGGAAGAAGGGCCGCGAAATCCTCGGCAAGCGGATGATGGAGAAGACGGTTCCGCTGAAGCTCCTGCTCGCCGATCTCGCCGCCGAGCCCCCGATCCGCGTGCCGGGCACGGCCGTCTTCATGTACGGTACCTCGGACGGCACGCCGCCCGCGCTCGTGCACAACCTGGCGCACAACAAGGTGCTGCACGAGAAGATCGTATTCCTGACGGTGATCACCGAGGATGTGCCGCACGTGGGCGATGAGCAGCGCGTCACCGTCAAACGAAGCGGCAAGGGATTCCACTCGGTGGTAGCGCGCTACGGATTCATGCAGGATCCCGACATCAACGACGTGCTCGCGGCCTGCAAGACGAACGGGCTGAACATCCCGCTCGAGGGCACCACGTTCTTCCTGGGCCGGGAGACGCTGATCGCGTCGGATCGCCCGGGCATGGCGATGTGGCGCGAGCGGCTGTTCTCGTTCATGTCGCGCAACGCGCTGCGCGCCACGGCCTTCTTCAAAATTCCGCCCAACCAGGTGTTCGAGGTCGGAGCGCAGGTCGAGCTTTAGGACACCGCTGCAGCGCCGCTGCGGACGCTGATGATCTCCTGCAGCGCCGTGAGATCAACCGGTTTGATGAGGTGGTGGTCGAATCCCGCTTCCTGAGCCTGGCGGCGGACCTCCGGTTGGCCCCATCCGGTCAGCGCGACGATCACCGGCTGCGCGATGCTCCGGTCTTGCCGAATCCGGCGCGCGATGTCGTAGCCGGACATGCCCGGCATTCCGATATCGAGCAACACGATCTCCGGCTGAAAGCCTGCCACCGCCTGCAGCGCGCCCGGTCCGTCGTGCGCGACCTCGGCGTTCGCGCCGAGCATCGAGAGCAGGGACTGGAGACTGTCAGCGGCGTCTTTGTTGTCGTCCACGATCAGGATCCGCTGGGGAGGCAGACGTCGCGTTCCCCTCCGCTCGCGCACCGCGGCCGACGATGGCGAGGACGCCAGCGGCAGCCGGATGGAGAACTCGCTGCCGCGGCCCGGACCTTCGCTCTGGCCGTTCACGGTCCCTCCGTGCATCTCGACCAGATTGCGAACCAGGGTCAGTCCGATGCCGAGGCCGGTGCCGTCGCCGAGCCGATCTCCGCGATGGAATAGATCGAAGATCCGGGGCAGGGCCTCTGCCCCGATGCCGGCTCCATTGTCACGTACCGAGACCAGCACCTCGAATCCGACGCGACGGACGCTGACCCAGATCTGACCGCCCGGCGCCGTGTACTTCGCGGCATTGTTGATCAGGTTGCCGATCGCCTGCGTGAGCCTGACCGGGTCGCCCTGCACCCACACCTCCTCCGGCGCGAGCGCAACGTTCACGACATGTCCCCGCGCGATGATTTGCGGCTCGTTCGTCTCGATCGCGTTGCTGGCGATGACGTTGACGTCCACGCGCTCGGTGCGCAGCTCGAGTGTGCCGCGACTGATCCGGGACATCTCGAGCAGATCATCCACCAGCCGGATCAGGTGATTCACCTGCCGCTCCATCATTTTGCGAAGCGACGCGGTGCCGGAGTCGTTCGGTTCGGCGATGCGCAGCACCTGCAGAGCATTGCGCAGCGGCGCCAGGGGATTGCGCAGCTCGTGGGACAGCGTGGCCAGGAATTCGTCCTTGCGCCGATCGGCTTCCCGTAACGCTTCGCGGCTCGCTTCGAGGGCCTTGCGGGCCTGCACGTGGACCGAGATGTCGCGGAAGTAACAGACCACGCCGTAGCGCCCGTCGAGGAGCGGGATGCGGTCGAGGCGCCATTCGTAGTACTCCATCACACCCCGGTCGAGGCGAAACTCGCCGCGCTCGGGAACGACGTACGGCTCGCCCGTGTTGAGGGTGTGCCGGAAGACGGCCGTGACTTCGTCCGCGTACTTCTTTTCCCAGAGCAGGTGCATGATCTCGTCGAAGTCGCGCCCGACGACGCCTCCGGGGATATCGCCGAAGACCGGGAGCGCAACCGGGTTCACCGCGCGGATGCGGAAGTCGGCATCGACGAGATAGACCCCGAGCGGCGCCTGATTGAGCAGCGTTTCGAATTGTGCCGAGCGCTGGCGCAACGCGGCTCCGGTTTCACGGCGCAGCTCGGCGAGCCGCAGCTGTCCTTCGACACACGCGAGCAGCTCGCGGCGGCTGAATGGCTTCACCAGATAATCGTCCGCGCCCGCCTGGATCCCTTCGATGCGGCTTTCCTCGCCGGCGCGGGCCGAAAGCAAGATCACGGGCAGGGCTCGCGTTTCCCGATCGGCGCGCAGCTCGCGGAGCAACCCGAAGCCGTCGAGCTCGGGCATCATCACGTCGGCGAGCACGAGGTCGGGGAGGGGCCGCTGTGCGCGCACGGCCGCGAGTGCCGCGGCCCCGTTGGGCACCGTCTCGACGTCGTATCGAGCGCTGAGCAGACGCCGCACGTAGTCCCGCATGTCGGCGTTGTCGTCAGCCCAGACGATGCGCGCGCGCGCTCCCCCCAGCGCGGGAGCTGCCAGGGTGTCAGCGTCGAGGTGCTCGGCCGGGAGCCAGCGCTGCGCTTCGGAGACGAAGGAATGCACAGTGGCGGCGGAGGACCGATCCTGGCCGGACTGCGAGACGCGATCTGCGGGGAGATGCGCGGTCCCGAGCGGAATGGAGACCGTAAACGTCGTCCCCATGCCTTCACGGCTCTGCACCGCAATCGTCCCGCCGTGCAGTTTGACGAGCTCGCTGACGAGGGCGAGGCCAATGCCCGTGCCCTCATGCGTGCGGCTCTTTCCGCCGGCGACGCGGTGAAAGCGCTCGAAGATATGCGGGAGCTCGGCCGCGGGGATGCCGGTGCCGGTATCCCGGACCACTAGATCAACCTGGTTGCCGGCGGCCCGGATGCTCACCACGATCTCGCCTTCGAACGTGAACTTGAAGGCGTTCGAGACGAGATTCAGCACGATCTTCTCCCACATCTCCTGATCGACATACACAGAGTCGGGCAGCGCCGGCGCATCGACGATCAGCCGCAGGCCCGCCTTCTCGACCGCCGAGCGGAAGCTCGAGACGAGATCGGCGGTCAGGGCGGCGAGGTCGGTGGGGACATAGGTCGCCTGGGCTCGGCCCGCCTCGATGCGGGCGAAGTCGAGCAGCGTGTTGACCAGCTTCTGCAGCCGCAGCCCGTTGCGGCGAATCAATTCCAGCCGATCACGAGCCGCCGGGTCGAGCCCGCTCTCCGCCAGCGCGTCTTCCAACGGACTCAGCATCAGCGTCAACGGCGTGCGGAATTCGTGGCTGACATTCGAGAAGAAGGCCGTCTTGGCGCGATCGATCTCGGCGAGCGCTGCGGCACGCTCGCGCTCCTCCTCGAGCGCGCGCGCGTTGGCGATACCGGTCGCGATGTGATCGGCCAGCAACGCCAGGAATGCGCGGTAGTCCTCGTCGAGCGGGCGGCGCGGGCTGATACCGGCAACGAGATAGCCATATGGCGCCCCGCCGGGACGGGCCACGGGGAGCACCTGCGCGTTTTCAAAAGCGTGGCAGGGCAACTCAATCACCGGAGGTGGCGCCTTCACTCCGCGGCTGGCGACGAGCTGTGCACAGGCCCATTCGCTCTCGGCGCGGTACAGCAGCGCGAACGGCAGATCATGCGGATTCTCCGCCAGCGCTTCCATGGAACCCTGCCACGCTTCCTGTTCCCCCTGGTTCGCCGCCACGCGTGCGGCAAGACTGCGGAGCGTGCGCAAGCGCCGCTCGCTCAGCACCCGGCGCGTGTTTTCGATCACGGCCGTGAAGATCCCGTCGACCGCCCCGTCGGCCCCCCGGACGGGACTGAACGAGAAGGAGAAGTAGCATTCCTCCGGATAGCCGCGCCGCTCGAGAATGAGCAGCTGGTCCTCCGACCAGGTCGCGTGGCCGCTCGCAAGTACGCCCTGGAGCATCGGTGCGATCACGTCCCAGATCTCGGACCAGACTTCACAGCACGGCCTGCCGAGGGCCCAGGGGTGCTTCCTCCCCAGGATCTCGGCGTAGCTGTCGTTGTACAAGACCGTACAGCTCGGACCCCAGTAGATGACGATCGGGAAGCGGGACCCCAGGCAGATGCTCAGCGCACTGCGCAGGCTCTGCGGCCAGTCCTCGACCGGCCCCAACGCGGTGGCTGACCAGTCCAGCTCGCGAATCAGGGCGCCCATCTCGCCGCCGCCCGTGAGGAACAGGTTTGCGGAGGGCGTCGCCGCCGTCGAGGCAGAGGTCATTACTCTCATTTCCTGTTAGTGTGGTTTCGCTGCAATACACCATACAGGGCAGTTCCAAGCGGCTAGTCCAAAGGGATGATGCTGGCTGGGTAGAACAAAAGAGAGAGGAGACTCATGCGACTTTACATCCTGCTGATCGGCCTCGCGCTACTACCGGCGAGCGTCCGCTCCCAGCAACCCGGAGACACCGGGCGAGCGCAGAAACGCGTTATTCAGGTGCCCGGGTCACTGCCGGGACTGCCGTTCTCGAGCGCGGTGCAGGTAGGGAACGTGATTTACTTATCGGGTCAGGTCGGCGTGCTGCCCGGGACGCGCCAGCTCGTGGATACGGGCGTCACCAAGCAGACCCAGCAGACTCTCGAGAACATCAAAGCCGTGCTCACGCACGCGGGCAGCTCGATGGAGCGGGTGTTCAAGTGCACGGTGTTTCTGGCCAACATGAGAGACTACGACGACATGAATCGCGCGTATGCGGTTTTCTTCCCGAAGGATCCGCCGGCGCGCTCGACGGTCGCGGGCAGCGGCCTCGCGCTGGGAGCGAAAGTCGAGATCGAGTGTTTGGCTCTGGCGGGAACCTAGTCGCCCGCAGCCAACACGGTCGGGACGTACGGCGCCTCGTGCACCACGGCGGGTTTTCGCCGTGACAGCACCAACCACCATTCACGCGCGGACGTAAACACCAGCATCGCGACGACTCCCATGAAGAAGAGCGCCACTACGGCGTTCAACCGGTCGTTGAAAATGAGCCGTGCCGCATTCTCGGCCGTCGAGCCGGCGAGCGACGCCGCGTGCGCGAGGAACCCGAGCTTGGGATCGGCCGAGAATACCTTTTGCCATCCCGCCGTCATCGTGACGGCGATCAGCCACGCCAAGGGGCCGAGCGTCACCCAGATGTAGCGCTGCCGGCCCATCTTGATCAGGATCGTCGTCGCGACGCACAGCGCGACCGCCGCAAGTAGCTGGTTCGAGATCCCGAACAGCGGCCAGAGCGAATTGATCCCGCCGAGTGGATCGATCACGCCCTGATACAGGAAGTACCCCCAGCCCGCGCACACCAACGCGCTCGCCACGAGGACGCTCGGATACCACGACGTCTGTGCGAACCGCGGCCATACGTGACCCACGATCTCCTGCAGCATGAAGCGACCGACCCGGGTCCCCGTATCGATGGTCGTGAGAATGAACAGCGCTTCGAACATGATGGCGAAGTGATACCAGAGCGCCGTCAGCGCGCTGCCGCTCAAAGTGCTCGTCAGGCTGGCGAAGATCTGCGCCATTCCGACGGCGAGTGATGGGGCGCCACCCGTCCGCGCGACGAGCGTCTGTTCGCCCATCTGGGTCGCCAAGGTCTGCATGTAGTCCGGTGTGACCACGAACCCCGCCTGATTCAGTACATCGGACGCCCCGGCCAGCGCTGCGGGGGTGGTGTTCATCGCGAAGTAGACGCCCGGATCGAGCGTGCAAGCCGCGATCATCGCCATGATGCCGACGAACGACTCCATCAGCATTCCGCCGTAGCCGATCATGCGCGCGTCCGTCTCGCGCGTGATCATCTTGGGCGTCGTCCCCGAGGCGACGAGCGAGTGAAATCCTGAGATCGCGCCG
>DASTDR010000205.1:0-9199 GCA_035710265.1 Gemmatimonadales bacterium
AGAGGTGCGAGCCGCGCTCGACGCGAACGTCGCAGCCGCTAAGCCCGCGCGGGAGATGCCGTCCTATGCGCGGGCCGCTGCGCTGCGCAAAGTGGCGGACGGATTGGAAGCGGCCCGCGCTGAGCTCACCCGCACGCTCGCGCTGGAAGCCGGCAAGCCGATCACCCAGGCCCAACTCGAGGTTGACCGCACCATCTTTGTATTTCGCGATGCCGCCGAGGAAGCCACGCGCATCGAGGGCCAGGTGCTTCCGGCGGATGTGGTGCCGACGGCCAAGGGTCGCATCGCGCTGACCCGCCGGTTCCCGCTGGCACCCGTCGTGGGCATCACGCCGTTCAACTTTCCGATTTTGCTCGCCGCGCACAAGATCGCGCCGGCGATGGCGTGTGGGTCGACGATCACGGTCAAACCCCCGCCGCAGGATCCCCTCACCACCCTGCGGCTGGGCGAGCTGGTCAATGACTCCGGCTATCCCGATGGCGGCGTGAACATCACGCCCTGTCACGTCGAGGTCGCGCAGATCTTGATTGAAGACCCCCGCGTCCGCGTCATTACGTTCACCGGCAGCGCCAAGGCCGGGTGGGCGATCCGGGCCAAGGCCGCGAACAAACGGGTGCTGCTCGAGCTGGGCGGGAACGCGGCGGTCATTGTCGAGCCCGACGCCGATCTGGCCTGGGCCGCGTCGCGCTGTGCGGTCGGCGGGTTTACCTATGCCGGCCAGTCGTGCATTTCCACGCAACGCATCTTCGTGCACCAGTCCGTGTATGCGAAGTTCCTCGACGAGCTGTTGCGGCGCGTGCAGCAGCTGCGGGTGGGCAGCGTGCTCGACGAGAAAACCGACGTGGGTCCGATGATCGATCCAGGCGCCGCCGAGCGGGTCGATCGCTGGATTGCCGACGCTGTCGCCGCCGGGGCCACGATTGCGCTCGGCGGCAAGCGCAACGGCATATTCCTCGAGCCAACCGTGCTGGTCGAGACCACGGCCGACATGAAGGTGAATTCCGAGGAAGTGTTCGCGCCGCTCGTGACCGTCACCCCCTACCGCTCACTCGATGAAGCCATCGAGTGGACCAACGCCTCACCGTACGGCCTGCAGGCGGGCGTGTTCACCACGAACCTGCAGACGATGTTCAGGGCGCATGCCGAGCTCGATGTGGGCGCGGTGAACGGCAATGACATTCCGGGATTCCGCGTCGATCGGCTGCCGTACGGCGGTGCGAAGGCGTCGGGGTTGGGACGCGAAGGGGTGCGCTACGCGATCGAAGAAATGACCGAGCGGCGCGTGTTGACGCTCAAGCTCGAGTAACGCGCCTCTAGAGCGCCCGCACGATCAGATAGGTCACCGCCGCGATGAAGGCCGCGGCGGGAATCGTCAGGATCCAGGCCCACACGATTCGTCCCGCCACTCCCCAACGTACCGCCGAAAACCGCTGCGCCGCGCCCACACCCGAGATCGCGCCCGTAATGGTGTGCGTCGTGCTCGCCGGTATTCCCGCGAACGTCGTGATGAACAGGAGCGCGGCCCCGCTCGTTTCGGCGCAGAAGCCGCCGAACGGTTTGAGCTTGGTGATCCGCTGGCCCATGGTTTTCACAATGCGCCAGCCGCCCGCCATCGTGCCGAGCCCGATGGCCGCGTGCGCGGTGAGGATCACCCACAGCGGCACGTCGAGGCTGGTCACGTGCATGGCGCGGATCGGGAAGTCGGCGAACAGGTCCCGCTCGGCGTACAGCAGGCCCACGATGATCCCCATCGTTTTCTGCGCGTCGTTGCCGCCGTGCCCGAGCGAGAAGGCGGCGGCCGAGAACAGCTGCAGCACCCGGAACGCTTTGTCGACGCGGCGCGGCAGCGAGCGGCGCAGGAGCCACGACAGGGCAACCGTCAGCACGAGGGCAAAGACCAGGCCGAGCAGCGGCGCGAGAAAGATGAAGGAGATCGTCGCGACCCATTTCCCGGGCAGGACGAGCGCCGTAAAACCCGCCTTGGAGATCGCCGCGCCGGCGAGGCCGCCCATCAGCGCGTGCGACGATGACGAGGGAATCCCGCCCCACCACGTGATCAGATTCCAGCTGATCGCTCCCACGAGGGCGCCGAGCATCACCGATGAATCGACAATCGCGGGATCGACGATCCCGCCCGCGATCGTTTTCGCCACTGCGGTGGTGAAGACGAACGCGGCGATGAAGTTGAAGAACGCGGCCCAGACCACGGCAAAGCTGGGTGACAGCACGCGCGTCGACACGACCGTGGCGATCGAGTTCGCCGCGTCATGAAAGCCGTTGATGAAATCGAACACCAGCGCGACCAGGACGATCGCGAGCACGAACCAGACGGGGCCGCTCATCAGGCGTGCTTGATCGTGATGGACTCGACGACATTGGCCACGTCCTCGGCTTGATCGAGGGTGGCCTCGAGGTTGTCGTAGATCTCCTTCCACTTGATGAGCTCGATCGCATCGCGCTCTTTCTCGAACAGCTGACCCAGGGCCTCGTGGTAGATCGCGTCGCCTTCTTCCTCGAGCTGTTTGGATTCCACGCAGTAGCGCATCACGTCGTTGCCCTTCTTCAGCCGGTTCACCGCTTCGGCCAGGGCGGTCATCATTCGCTTCAGGACTTCCACGAGTCTCAACACCCCGTCCGGTGATGGACCGAGGCGGAAGATCTGCGCGCGGCGCGCGGTGCCGTCCATCGCGTCCATGACATCGTCGAGATCGGAAGCGAGCTGGTGGATGTCTTCACGGTCCAGCGGTGTGATGAAGGTGCGATCGAGACGGTTGACGACTTCGTGGGTCACCTGGTCCGCCTCGTGCTCCAGCCGCTTGATCGCTTCCACGTATGGGGTGCGCCGATCGGGCGCCGCCTGAAACAGCTGGCGCAAATGCTCTACGGCTTCCTTGTTGCGGTTGGCGACTTCGATGAAGAGGGTAAAGAATTCCTCTTCGCGCGGCAGGAGGCGCACGGTTCCTCGCGGACGATGGGTGGCGAAAAGATAGCGGCCCTGGAGAACGGTCACTAGGTTATCGCATGACTTCTATCCCCGTCCAGCCCCCACGCGTCGAGTTCGTCAAGGCGATTTCACGCCTCGACGCCACCGCCCTCGTGGTCGGATCGATGATCGGATCAGGCATTTTCATCGTTTCCGGAAGCATCCTCCGCGAGGTCGCGACTCCAGGCTTGTTGCTCACCGTCTGGATCGTTTCGGGACTTGTAACCCTGCTCGGTGCCCTGACCTATGGCGAGCTGGCGGCGATGTTCCCCAAAGCCGGCGGGAACTACGTCTACCTCCGGGAAGGCATTTCACCGTTGTTTGGCTTCCTCTATGGCTGGACCCTCTTTACCGTCATCCAAACGGCGACCATTGCGGCAGTCGCGATCGCGTTCGCACGGTTTGCCGCGGTCATCTTTCCATTCCTTTCAGAAGAGATCTTTTTGGGCGGAACACTGGGGTCCTACAACCTCGGGGTTTCCTGGCAGCGACTCTTCGCGATTGCCTCGGTCATCATTCTGACGTGGATCAACGTGCGCGGCGTTCGCACGGCCGCGCTGATCCAGACGTCTCTGACAATCATCAAGACCGCGGCACTCGCGGCGCTGATCGTACTCGGGATCACGATCGGTCGGAACGCCGAAGCAATCGCCGCGAACTTTGGCCAGAATTTTTGGCCCGCTGGAGGCCTGACACTCGCGCTTGTGCCGGTCATCGCGGCGGCAATGGTTGGGTCGCTGTTCTCCATGGACGCGTGGAACAACGTCGGTTTTGCCTCAGGTGAGCTGAAGCAACCGGAGAAGGATCTGCCCTTTGCCATGGCGGTGGGCGTTCTGGTCGTCGTCACGCTGTATGCGCTGGCCAATGTGGCGTATCTCAACGTGCTCCCCTCCGATGTCATCGCGAAGACCTGGACCGAAGGCCGGCCTCCGGTTGGGACCGCCGCGATGCAGCAGATGTTCGGTCAGGCGGGACTGACCATCATGGCCATCGCAATCATGATCTCAACCTTCGGCTGCAACAACGGGCTGATCCTGTCGGGAGCCCGAGTCTACTACGCGATGGCCCGCGACAAGCTCTTCTTTGCAAAAGCAGGCGAGCTGCACCCCACGCACCGCACGCCAGCACTGGCGCTGATCGTCCAGGCGATCTGGACGTGTTTGCTCGCGCTGTCGGGAACGTACGGCAATCTGCTGGACTACATCATCTTCGCCGCCGTGCTCTTCTACATGCTCTCCGTGGTGGGATTGCTCATCTTGCGTCGGAAGCGGCCAGACCTTGCGCGGCCGGTTCGCGCGCCCGGCTACCCGTGGTTACCGATCCTGTACATCCTCGCCACCGGGTATATCTGCGTGAACCTGCTGATTCAGAAGCCGGTGTACACGTGGCCCGGCCTGATCATCGTGGCGCTCGGGGTGCCGGTCTATTACCTGTGGAGACGATTTGCTCGCGCCTAGCTAGCTAGACGCCAACCTTCGGGATATATTCGGGGGTATGGCTGTCCGCACCAGACCCCCGGCAAAGCCGCCTCGCACACCGATTTGCCCCGAATGTGGCGCCAAAGCAGCCCCGCAGTCCGGTTGTCTGGTGTGCTTGAGTTGCGGCTGGGCGCGCTGTGGCTGATGGCCGGCCTGACGGGCGGACGGGCAGACGGACCGCAACGACTCGAGCTCCCCAAACACAACTGCCCCTAATACAGCCCGTCGGCCCGTCAGCCCGTCCGCCCGTCGTTCTCGACGAGCGTCTCCGCGGCACCCGGTTCGTCTCCCTTACTCCCCAGCGCGTCCTCAACCCGCCCAGCGCGACCGGAATGGACTACTGGTCGCTCAATCCATACGTCGGCTGCGAGTTCGGGTGCAGCTATTGCTACGCGCGCTACACGCATCGCTACGTCGTGGAGCGGGCGCATGATGCGGGGAAATTGACGGACGCCGAGTTTGCGGATTACCGGGGTGAGCACGGCTGGGAGGCGTTCGAGAAGCGGATCTTCGTGAAGGAGCAGCTCGTCGGCGCGCTCGAGGCCGATCTCAAGCGCGTGCCGCTCGGCGAATGCATCGTCATCGGGACCGCGACCGATCCGTATCAGCCGGCGGAGCGCACGTTCAAACTGACGCGCGCCGTGCTGCAGCGGTTGACGCGCTGCGAAGGCCTCTCGCTCGGCATCATCACGAAGAGCCCGCTCATCACGCGCGACTGCGACTTGTTGCTCAAGCTTCAGATTCGCAACGAGCTCCAGATTCACCTGTCGCTCATCACCGCCGACGCTGCGCTCGCCCGCAAACTCGAGGCGCGCTCGCCCGTGCCCGGCGCCAGGCTGCGCGCGCTCAAGAAGCTGACCGAAGCTGGTGTGAATGCCGGGCTGATTGTCGCGCCGGTACTACCCGGAATTACCGACGATTTCGCCCACCTCGACGCGTTGTTCGGCGCGGCGAAAGCGGCGGGCGCGCGATTTATCCACGCCGGCGCGCTTCGACTCTATCCGGCCGTGCGTGATCGATTCTTGCCCGTCCTCGCCGAGCACTTCCCCGAGCTGGTGCCGCGCTATCAACAGGCGTATGCGAGACAGCAAGGGGCGCCGCGCGAATACGCCAAAGCGCTCGCGCGGCGGGTGAAGAAGCTGCAGCAGAAGCACCGATTCACGAAAAACGATGGGATGATCGATCGCTATAAAAACACGAAGCTCCCCGTGCAGAGGGAGCTCGAGCTGCGCGGCAGCCTTCCCTAGTTCGTCGATAGCAGGTGAAACACTCTTGACTCGTCGCACAGCGGAGTTGCCTGGGTCAAGATATCTCCACTGATGAATCCAAAGGCGATTTGTTGTATCGGCTTTGCACCGGTTCAGTTCACTGCAACGAGATGAAACGCCCGTGTCTCACCGCACTTCGGCACCGTGAGATCATAAATGAAGCCCCGCACGAATGCTCCGGCGATCCCGATCGTATCGTCGGGATTGTCGATCACGATCCCGCGGCCCGGTCCGTACGTCCACGCCGGTAGCACGCGGACACAGCCGAGCGTATCGACGCCGACGGACACATATCCCGCGGCATTGTGGTTCGTGGAGTTGGGTTCGCCAGGACGCACGATGACCGACCCGAACGTCCGCACTGGCAGACTGGCGAGAGCGCGCGCGGTACCGACGTACACCGACGCGCTGGCGCGCATCTCGTACGCTCGCGCAAGGTCGGGGCTGAGCGCGGGCGCCATGCCGGCGGTATCGATCGGAATTGCGGCGAGCCGCTCGACGGGCTGCGCCGCTCGGCAATAGATGGCGTCCCCGCTGAGCAGGAAGTACGGCTCGAACGTGACCGCCGACTCGTCGGCCGACGGACCCGCCTGAAAGCGCGGGTTGACGGCGCAGACGCCCCAGACGATCAACCGCGTCCGAAACGGCTGACCCGCCGCCACTTCGGCCGGCCATTCCATCCATTGAACGGTGACAGGCTGCACTGTGTCACCTGAATCTGACTTGCACGCGGCAATCGCGGCGATACACAACATGACGAACATGACAGGGCGCATAAGTGTCACTCGTTGGGGGCAGTCCGCACTAGTCTCGCGCTACGAGATGAAAGACGCGGGTGAAGCCGCACACCGGCGCTGCCGCGTCGTGGAGATACCCGCGCACGAAGGCGGCGTTGAGCCCGGTCGTGTCGGCCTGATCTTCGAGCATGTATTCCAAGCCCGGGCTGAACGGTCCCGCCGGCTGAATCCGCGCGCACCCCTGCTCGTCGATCCGCATCGTCACGACGCCGCCCGCGTTGCGGCGCGACGTGTCGGGATCCGCCGCCCGCGCCGTGACCTCACCAAAGAACCGCACCGGCACATAGCCGGGCACGGTGTTCGCCGCCGGGTCGGCCGGAACGGTCGCCAGCATTGCCAGCGTGCCCGGCGCATGCAATCCAGGCATGGTGACTGCCGTATCCAGCGTGATGATGGGCAGTGGCGAAAAGCTCAGCTCCGTCGGCGGACAGATCGGGTCCGCGTTTCGATTCACGAGAAAGTATGGCGCAACCGTGATCGCCGAATCGTTCGATGTGACGCGCGGTCTGAACGTATGTGGCACACAGGCCGGAGGAACCAGAATCGCGCGCGCCTCGAACGGCAGCGCGACCTGGACCTCCGCGGGCCATTCGAGCCATTGGATCACGGCCTGTTCGACGTCGAGATCCGACTGGCAGGCCGAAACCAGTGCGAGCATCGCGCAGCCGGCGAGACGGCGCTTGGTCATTGACGCGACAACAGATGAAACACGCGCGTCTCACCGCAGACCGGCGCCGCCGCATTGTAGATGTAGCCGCGCACAAACGCGAAGCCGAGGCCGGCCGTATCCGCCTGGTCCTCCAGCATCAACGCGTCCTGCGTGCCGAACGGGCGGATGCGCATGCACCCCAAGCTGTCCGCCAGACTGGACACGGAGCCTGCCGCATTCCGACGGGCTGGGTTGGCGTCCGACGGGCGAACCATCACCTCGCCGAACGTCCGCGGTACGATCGGCAACGCGTTCGCTGGAGGGTTATCGGGACCCGCGCCGCGCATCTCGTACGTGCGGGGATTCACCGCGGCGAGTCCGGGCGCGACGCCGGCGGTGTCCACGCCGTAGGCCACGAGCGGCTGCGCCACACCCTCGAGGCAATAGATGGGGTCGGGATCGACCACGAAATACGGGTTGAACGTTACGGCGTGGTTGTCGGCGGACGCACCAGCGTAAAAGCGCGGCTCGGTCGCGCATACGCCCCACACCACGATACGCGTGCGGAACTCGGTTCCGGCGTTGACCTCGGCAGGCCAATCCATCCAAATCACGGTCACCGGCATTACGGAGCCGGCGGGCGCATCATCACACGCTACGAGCAAACCAAGCAGCGCTATTGCCGACAATGCAGGACGCATAGACCTCCTCGAGGGACGAATTCCCATTTAGCTACCCGTTCAGCCCCCCGGCGCGTCACCATCCAGCCACTGCCGCGCAACCGCCCTGATTGTCCCCGGCGCGTTCCCCTCCGCGCGATTGTTCGCCAGGATGTATGCCTCGATCTTCCGCTGCTGCGCCGCGCTGACCAGGCGCACCAGGTCGCGGCGCAGACCCGGCAGCGGCTCTTGCACGCGATCGTACGGCTGGAACTGCTTGACCGCATCGGCGTAACGTCGCCCCGGCTTGAGCAGTGCCCGTGCCACCGTGAAACCGGCCGGAAAGGTCCAGGGCGAGTCGAGCTGTTCTCCGATCGATGGCATCTCCGTCCAGGAATTGAAGACGTGCGCGACGCCGTGCCGCTTCAGCACGTCGCCATGCAGCCCGGTCATCAGCTCGGGATTGCGCAGCTCCACCGCATAGCGATGATCGCGTGGCAGTTGTTTGAAGAAATCATCCAGTTGATCCGCCCACTGCAACGGATCGGGGAGATCCTTGCCCCGCATCGCCTGGAACTCGAACACGAAACAGCCGGCATGATCGCGGAACACGCGATCATAAGGACGCAGCACGCTGTCCTTGAACAGCGGCACGCTGAGAAAATCGGGATTGCGTATCCCCGCGAGCCCCGGTTGGGGCGCGTCCTGGCCCAGGCGCTTGGCCGTGATGCGATCCCAGACTTTGCTCACACACGGAAACCCCGCCGGCAAAGCGTGTGCGTAGGACCGCAGCTCGTCTTCCGAGGGAGGATCGTAAAACGCGCTGTCGATGCCGACCGTGCGAAACAGCGGATAGCGCGCGTACTCCTCGAGCCGACGAGCCGGCTGCGGCCCACGATAGCGACGGTGGTAGATGTCGCCGAACCAGCCATCGTAGGTCCAGGTTGACGTTCCGAACCGGATGTTCGCGGGGATGCGTTCGGCAAGATCGATCACTTCCTTGCTGGGAGAGGGAAGTGTATCAGGGCCAAACAAGTCTGGGTGTTCCATTTTCGAAGTCCAAATATACCAATCGATTAACTCTCCAGTGGAGAGCTTGCGCACTAAACGTTCTTCGGGATATATTCGGGTCCCCTTGGTGACTTGGCAATGTCTCGACGTCCTACGAGCTCGCTCGCTACCTGCGTTTGGATCCCCCTCTTCCCACTTCGCTGTGAAGAGGCGCGTCAGGATGGGATAGCCGGTTTTCCCACGGCCCTGCTCGCCCCCGATACCACTCGCAAGCTCTGGCAGGTTTCCTCCCTGGCCAGGCACACGGGAGTGAAGCCGGGGATGACGGTCAGCCAGGCGATTGGCCTCTGTCCC
>DASTDR010000206.1:0-3129 GCA_035710265.1 Gemmatimonadales bacterium
GTCGGCGGCGTTCCGGCGGCGCGAAGCCTGATTCGGGTGAACGTGCCGACGTGGCTGCATGACAGCATCGACGTGGTACGCGCGACCGTCATCCTCGTCCCGGTCGCGCCGGTAGCCGGCACCGCGGCCGATTCGTTCCGCATCGGGATCCGGGCGGTCCTCGCCGATCTCGGCGCGAAGTCACCGCTCGCGAACGATTTCGCCGGGACCGCGGTCGTGCACACCGGCTCCACGGATACCGTGCGCGTCGAGATTTCCGATCTCGTTCGCACCTGGTCGCTGATCGATACGCTCGCGACCGCGTTCTTCGTCGGCCAGCTGCCGGAAGCGGCGTCGTTTACGGAAGTCCGCTTTCACTCCTCACGCAGTCCCCTGTTTCGCCCGGCGCTGCATGTGACGTATATCAAACGCTTCCCGTTTGGTGCACCATGAGACGGACTGACGGGCGGACGGGCGGACGGGCGGCAGTGGTGGTGGCAGCTGTGATTCTGTCCGTCTGCCCGTCTGCCCGTTTGGCCGCCCAGGATTCGCAGTTCGGCATTCAGGGCCTCGGGACTCCGGGCAAGCAGGAAAGCGTGCGCGCGCGTTCGGCTGCCGGCGCATTCGCACCGTTCGATGCGTTCTCGCCGCTGCTCGAGGCCTCGCTGGCGGATGTGCGCCGTTTGAGCGTCGGCATCACGAATGGGACGTCGTGGCGGGACGTGCCGGGAGAGACCGACAGCACCCAGGTCACACTCCGCACGACCCGCTTTCCGGCGTTCGTGCTCGCCGGCCCGCTGCTGCCGCGGCTCACGCTGGGCGGCGGCTTCGCCACGTATCTCGACCGCTCGTACGGGATCACCTCGCACGACACGCTCGTCATTCGCGGCGATTCCCAGCCGGTGTTCGACGAGATCAAGAACGACGGCGGCGTCACCGACGTACGCCTCGCGGCGGGGTGGCGCGTCGGCCGCCGGCTGGCGCTGGGCGCCGGGCTGCACTTGCTGACGGGCTCGTCGCGGATCGTGGCGACGCGGCGGTTCGCCGACAGCGCGAACTACCGCCCCTCGACCTCGCGCGACGAAGTCGCCTATGAAGGGATGGGGGCGTCGTTCAGCGCGCTGCTCGACCTCGGACGGGATCTCCGACTCGCCGGCTGGTACCGCTCCGATTCCAAGCTGCGCGCCGATCTGCGCGGCCGCACCGTCGCGGAGAACGATCTGCCCACTTCATACGGCGGCGCGGTATTGTGGAGCCCTGGTGGTCAGGCCGTCATCGCCGGCAACGTGCAATGGCACACCTGGTCGACCGCAGGGGCGAGCGTCAACGCCCACGACACGTTCAACTGGTCGGTGGGCACCGAAATCGGCTCCGCCAGCTCGCCGTTCCGATTCGGGGCACGCGGCGGCCAGCTTCCATTTGGCATCGGCAGCGCGCCGACCGAGGTGGGATTGTCGGCCGGACTTGGCCGTCAATTCGCCGCGGGACGCGGCCGCATCGACATCGGCGTCGAGCGGCTCGAGCGCAAGGGCCCGGGACTGACGGAGCAGGTGTGGACGCTGCTCCTGGGAGTGACCGTGCGGCCGTGAACGTCTATTTCCACACCTTCGGTTGCCGCGCGAATCAGTACGACACGGATCAGGTGCGCCAGGCGTTTTGCGATGCCGGCGCCGTGGCCGTCGAGGATCCCGCCCAGGCCGACTTGGCCATCGTCAATTCCTGTACCGTTACCGCGGAGAGCGAAGTAAAGCTGCGCCGCTTCGTGCGTCATTTGGCGAAGCAGGGAGCGGCGGAGACGATCGTGATGGGCTGCGCGGCGGCGCTGGATGACGGCGCGATCGCGGCGCTGCCGGCGGTGCGGGCGGTCGTGGCGAATGCGGATCCGGGCGAGGTACTGAAGGCCGCAGGGTTGGGGCTCACCCCGGGGCGGCGCCCCGGGGTCAGCGGCCACAAGTCTAGAGGCCTTCTCAAGATCCAGGACGGCTGCGACGAGCACTGCACCTTTTGCGCGACCACGCTGGCGCGGGGGGCGAATCGCTCGCGCAGCGTCGCCGAGCTCGTCGACGAGGCCCGCGCACTGGCGCAGCGGCATGCGGAAATCGTGATCACCGGCGTGCATATCGGGACGTATGGACGGGATGCGGGAAGCGGGAAAGGGGAAGCGTCTCTCGGTTCATTGGTCGAGGCGCTCATCGAGAGAACTCCCTCGGTCCGCTTTCGACTGTCATCCGTCGAAGCCACAGAAGTCGACGACAGGCTCGCGCGGCTGCTGGTCGACGCGCCCCGAAACCTCGCCGCGCATCTTCACGCGCCGCTGCAGTCCGGATCGGATCGCGTCCTCAAACGGATGGGCCGCCACTGGTACACGGCCCAATCGTATCGTGCACGGATCGAATGGCTCGCTGAGCGGCTGCCGGTCTTCGGTCTCGGCGCTGACGTGATCGCCGGCTTCCCCGGCGAGACCGACGCCGATCACCACGCCTCAACCACGCTGTTACACGCCTTGCCGTTTACCTATCTGCACGTGTTCCCGTTTTCCGTGCGCCCCGATGCCGCGGCGGCGCGCCTGTCAGGGCAGGTGCAGCCTGACATCGTACGGCAGCGCGCGCGCGAGCTGCGCGAGCTGGGAGCATCGAAGGCCGCGGCCTATCGGGCGGGGCGCGTCGGGCAGGTGGCCGATGGCGTCGTCTCCGGACGCCTCCAGGGCCGGCTCGAGGTGATGACGCAGGATTACCTGAGCGTCTATCTTGATACCGGTGCCTGGGACGGGCGTCCCCGCTTCGAGGTGACAGTCAACTAGCGATGCCGCGCATCTACATCGAGACCTACGGCTGCCAGATGAACGTCTCGGACTCCGAGCTGATGTTCGGAGTCCTGGGACGCGCGGGCTACGTGCGCACGGATGATCCGGCCGAGGCCGACGTGCTGCTCGTCAATACCTGCGCGGTGCGCGACCACGCGGAGCAGCGGGTGCTGGGGCGCATGGGCGAGCTGAAGCGCTACAAGCGGCCGGGTGACGTTCTGGGCGTCGTCGGCTGTATGGCGCAGCGCCTGGGACCCAAACTGCTCGAGCGCGTGCCGCAGGTGGACCTCGTGATTGGCCCGGATGGCTATCGCGGCTTGCCGGAGCTGATCGCGCGCGCGCGCGAC
>DASTDR010000207.1:0-3072 GCA_035710265.1 Gemmatimonadales bacterium
GCCACCAGGTTCATCTCGGTGGTGCAGCGGCCGGACGACTATCTCGTGCGCCGGCTTGCGGCTGACACACTGCCCGACACGCGCGACGCCTGGGGTGCCGTGCTGCCGATCGTGACGGGCCGTTCGATCGCCGAGTACCGCGAGATCGCGCGGCAGTGGCTCTGGCCGGGTATGGCCGGCAACAACCCGCGCGTCACGCTCGAGACCGATCGCGGCACGCTCGACATCGAGCTGCTGCCGGCGGAGGCTCCGATCACGGTGGCGGCCTTCCTCCAGCTCGTGGAACGGCGGTTCTTCGACGGGACCCGCTGGCATCGCGTGGTCCCGAACTTCGTGATCCAGGATGGTGATCCGCGCGGCGACGGCTGGGGCGGGCCCGGCTTCGTGCTGCGGGACGAGATCAATCCGATCCGTTACGACGCGGGACGGGTGGGAATCGCCTTGTCGGGTCCGGATACGGGGGGGAGCCAGTACTTCATCACCCATTCCGCCCAGCCCCACCTGGACGGCATTTATACAATCTTTGGTCGAGTCGCATCCGGGGTCGTCGTATTGAACGCGATCGGTCAGGGCGATCGGATCCGGAGTATTCATAGATGAAGCGCAGCACCGCGCTTGTCGCATGCATGATCGCGTTGGCGCTGGGGGGGAGCGCCGCCACGACCCTCGCGGCGCAATTCGGCTATTTCGGGCAGAACAAGATTCAGTACCGCCGTTTTGACTGGCGCGTGCTGCGCGGCGAGCACGTGGATCTCTACTACTATCCGGAGGAAGAAGAGCTCGGCCGCGTCGCGCTGGCCTACGCGGAGGCGAGCTACGACACCCTCGAGCTCCGGTTCACGCACGCGGTAACCCAGCGGATCCCGCTGATCGTGTACGCGTCGCACACCGACTTCGAGCAGACCAACATCCTGCCGTTCATTCCTCCCGAAGGGCTGCTCGGCGTCACGGAGTTTCTGCGCCGCCGCGTGGCGCTTCCGTTCCGCGGCAATTATTCCGAGTTCCGGCACACGATTCGTCACGAGCTGGTGCACGTGTTCCAGCTGAGCATTGCGGCACAGACCTGGAGCCGGTATCCCCGCTTCCGCCAGGTCGGACTGCCGCTGTGGTGGACCGAGGGGCTTGCGGAGTTCTTCTCCGCCGGCGAGGACAGCCGCGATCAGATGATTCTGCGCGAGATGACGATCGAGGGCCGGCTCCCGACCCTGCCGCAGCTGACATACGCGTACGGGGGGCTGGTCTACCCGGTGGGAGGCAGCATTCACCGCTTCCTGGCCGAGCGCTACGGCGAGTGGCGCATTCTGGCGCTCTACAGTGACATCTGGAAGTACTCCGGGTTCGACCTCGCGCTGGCGGGCGTGTACGGCCGCTCCATCGAGCAGCTCTCGGAGGAATGGCAGTACTGGATGCGGCAGCGGTACTATCCGGCCGTCGCCACGAGCCCGCCGCTCGCGATCACGGCACGCAAACTGACGGAGCTGGCGATCAAGCCGACGGCCTTCCAGCTCCCCGGCGACACGATTCCGTCGTTTCTGTATTTCTCGCCGTCGAGCGGCTACACGACGATCTATGCGGAGAACATGGCGGGCCGGCAGAAGCGTGCCGTGGTGCAGGGGGAGTCGAACGAGCAGTTCGAGTCCTTCCACTTCTTCGAGTCTCGGATGGATGTGCATTCCAACGGCGTCGCTGCGTTCAGCAGCAAGTACGCGGAGCGGGATGCGCTGTTCTTCTGGGACCTAAGAAAAGGGAAGGTGATCGGCCGCTATCAGTTCCCCGAGCTCGTGTCGATTCTGTCGCCTGCGTGGGCGCCGGACGGGAACAGCGTGATCTTCAGCGGGCTCTCCGTCTCCGGGTACTCCGATTTGTATCGCCTCTGGCTGGCGGATCCAGGTGATTCCGCGGGGCCGGGCCGGCTCGAGCGCCTCACATCCGATCGTTACGAAGACCTCGATCCCACGATCAGCCCCGACGGCGCGACGGTGGTGTTCGCGTCGGATCGCACGCCGTTTGGCAGCGAGGGGGCGCACAATCTGTTTGCGCTCGATCTCGCCTCGGGCGCGATTCGCTACCTCACCTACGGCAATTGGCGCGACGAAGCGCCGCGCTGGGGCGGGGAATCCGGCGACCGGATCTATTTCTCGAGCGACCGGGATGGCACGTTCCAGATTTATTCGATCGACTCGCTCGGCACGGGCCGGCGCGAGACCCGAACGCTGAACGGCGCGTTCGATCCGCAGTGGGTATCGGGGCGGCACGGCGGGCTGCTGTTCGGCGCCTATGCCGACCTGAGCTTCAACATCTACGTCACGCCGCCGCTTGACGATCCGAGCAGTACGTTTTCGCTGGTGAGTGCGGACAGCCTGCCGATGGCGTTCTGGACGTGGGACGAGCTGTCGCATCCCCTGTACGCGCGCACCGACGGCACGCCCTACGAGCGCAAGTTCAGCCTCGATTTCGCCGCGGCCGACGCGGTCGTGGCGCCGGGCCTCGGTTCGGCGCAGGGCGCGGTGTTCGTGTTCAGCGATCTGTTGTCGGATCACCTGATGCTGTTCACGGTCTCGTCGTTCCAGACGTCGGGCTTCGGCAGTCTGCTCGATAATATCAACGGCACGGCGTTCTACCTGAATCAGTCGCGCCGCATCAACTGGGGTGTCGGGGCGTTCCGCCAGCGCGGGCTGTTTTACGAGGGCGATTTCGAGACGCTGTACGAGGAGAAATCGTACGGCGTCTTCGCGCAAATCCGGTATCCGTTTACCCGCTTCCGCCGGATCGTCGGTGAGTATCGCATCGAGCACTCGGACCGCTTCGATCTGTTTTCGCCGGGACTGGCCGAGCCGCATCGTGTGGCCTGGCTCGCCTCCAACTACCTCACGTACGTCAAGGACAACACGCTGTGGCTGCCGACCGGGCCGATCGACGGCGAGCGCTACAACCTCACCGGCGGATTGGTAAACGACCTGACGCACGGCCGCTTCGACTCCTGGATCTTGTCGGGCGACATCCGCAAGTATTTTCGCGCATCGCTGCACAGCGCCGTGGCGCTGCGGGTCCAGGGATATGCGTCCGGGGGCG
>DASTDR010000208.1:0-3409 GCA_035710265.1 Gemmatimonadales bacterium
CGTGGGGCCTGATCGTGTATTCGATGGCGTATCCCGCCATCAACGCGCTCGACCATCGCAGCCTCCTGAGAATCCCGACGTTCGGCCTTCCGTGCCCGACAACGATCTTTACGGCTGGCGTGTTGATGCTTGCGACGCCGCGGTGCTGGAGCATCTCGGTGATTCCAGTGATCTGGTCGGCAATCGGTGGATCCGCAGCGTTCCTGCTGGGGGTCTACGCCGACCTGGCATTGCCGATTGCAGGCATTGCACTGGCGACCTCTTCAGTCCGGCGAACCACGCCTGGACAGCTGCCAGCCGGTCGAATAGTGCCAGGTCAACGGCCGTCAGGAGGTGGATTGTGGGAATGACGGACACTTCACAAAGGATCACAGTCGCGGTCGCGCTCGGACTCTTCGCGCTCACACCTGTGCGTGCCCTCGCCCACTGTGATGGTCTGGATGGACCAGTCGTGCAGGCGGCGCGGCGTGCACTCGAGACTCGCAATCCGGCCCTCGTGCCGATCTGGGTCCAGGAGCAGAGACCACGTCCGTTCAGTGTCAGATCGATGCAGTGATGTGCTGCGTTTCCGGAGTCTGTTATGACAGCGGTGGCGATGGCAGATGTCGTCGTTCGCGACGGGTCGACAGTCTGCGTGCGACAAGCGGAGGAGCAAGACGTCACGGCACTGCTCCGATTCCTGGAGTCGCTCTCCCCGGAGAGCCTCTACCACCGGTTTCACGGCCGCCCGGCGCTCACCGTCTCGCAGGTGCGACAGATGGTGGGCCTCGACGGGAGCCAGGCCACGGCACTGGTCGCCGAGACCGGCGGTCGGATGGTGGCGTTCGCCGGATATCACCTCGACCCCCGCACCTCGGAACGGGCGGAAGTCGCGTTTGCGGTCTCTGACGCGGTTCATGGTCACGGCATCGGTACCCGTCTGCTGGAACAGCTCGCGAAAGTGGGACGACACGCCGGCATCAGGACTTTCGACGCCTACGTGCTCGGTGATAACCGCCGTATGCTCGACGTGTTTCGAGACTCCGGCCTGACCGAAACCGTCGCCATCGAACGAGGCGTGTGCCATGTGGCCCTCTCCCTCGCGGTCACGGAACGATTTGTCGAGCAGTCGGCTGCCCGCTCCCAACTGGCGGCATCGGCGTCGATGCGGGCCTTCTTTCAACCGCACGTCGTCGCCGTCATTGGCGCCAATCGCCGGCGGGGGAAGATCGGCTCGGAGATCCTGAACAACCTCATCGCGGCGGGGTTCACGGGAACCGTCGTGCCCGTTCATCCGACGGCCGGCACAATCGCGGGGCTGACCGCATACGCCCGCGTGACCGACATCCCTGGCGTCGTCGATCTCGCCATGATCGTCGTTCCGGCCGGGGAGGTCCTTGCAGCCGTCGACGACTGCATCACCAAGCACGTCCCCGCGATCTGCGTCATCAGCGCCGGGTTCAGCGAATGCGACGCGGGAGGCCGCGCGCGGGAAATCGCGCTCGTCGAGAAGGTGCGGCGGGCTGGATGCCGCCTGATCGGACCCAACTGCATGGGCCTGCTCAACACCGACGCCGCGGTCCGGCTGAACGCCACGTTCTCGCCCGTGTATCCGCCTCCCGGCACGGTCGCGATGTCCACGCAGAGTGGTGCCCTGGGTCTGGCGATTCTGGATTACGCGAAGCGGCTGGATATCGGCATCTCGAGCTTCGTGTCCATTGGCAACAAGGCGGACGTCTCCGGAAACGATCTCATCCAGTACTGGGCCGAAGACGAGAGAACGTCGGTCATCCTGCTCTACCTCGAGAGCTTCGGGAACCCGAAGAAGTTCAGCGACATTGCGCGACGCGTCGGTCGAACGAAGCCAATCGTGGCGGTGAAAGCGGGACGCTCGACCGCGGGCTCGCGAGCGGCGGCCTCACACACCGGAGCTCTCGCATCGAATGACGTCGTGGTCGATGCGCTGTTCAAGCAGGCCGGCGTCGTCAGGACCGAACGGCTCGAGGAGATGTTCGACGTGGCCGCGCTGCTCTCGCATCAGCCAATCCCGAGGGGTCCGCGAGTGGCCATTCTGACCAACGCTGGCGGCCCCGGCATTCTCGCCGCCGACGCATGCGAGGCGCATGGCCTGCAGCTGCCTCTGCTCGGTGATGCGACACGCGCCGAACTGCGGTCGTTCCTTCCGACGGCGGCGAGCCTCGGCAATCCCGTGGACATGCTTGCATCGGCTCCGCCGGACCACTACCGGCGCGCCCTGATTTCCCTCCTGCGTGACGAATCGGTCGACAGCGTCATCACGATCTTCATTCCTCCGCTCGTCACGGAGCCGACCGCCGTGGCGACGGCGATTGCGGCCGCGGTCAGTGGCAATGAGCACAAGCCGGTGCTGGGAGTGTTCATGCGGTCGGAGGGAGCGCCGGCGACGCTCGCGCCGATTCCTTCGTATGCCTTTCCCGAGTCGGCTGCGCTGGCACTGGCTCGCGTGACGACGTACGCCCTGTGGCGGGACAAACCAATCGTGCCGGCTCCGGTTTTCGAACGGTTCGACGAAGACGCCATCCGACGGATCGTCGATGGGGTGTTGAATCGAGGCGCCGGCTGGGCCTTGCCAGACGAGGTGCAGACCCTCCTGACGGCAGCTGGCATCGGGAGACCCGAATCTCACGTCGTCACCGATGCGGATGCGGCGGTGCGGGCGGCGGCGCAACTGACGTTTCCGGTCGCACTCAAGGCCCTTGGTCCCACGCTCCTTCACAAGACCGAGCGTAGAGCCGTGGCGCTGAATATTCAGGACGACGACGGCGTGCGCGCGGTCTATGACGACTTCACGACCCGCTTCGGCGCCGACATGACCGCGGTCCTCGTGCAGCAGATGGTGCCTCACGGCGTGGAGATGATCGCCGGCGCCGTTCAGGACCCCGCATTTGGACCGCTCATCGCGTGCGGAACCGGCGGCGTGCTGGTCGACGTCCTTGCAGATACCTCTTTTCGATTACATCCGCTGAGTACGACCGACGCGATCGAAATGGTCGCCGAATTGCGAGGTTCACGCCTGCTGCGGGGGCATCGAGGCTCGGAACCGGCTGACGAAGGTGCCTTCCGCGAGGTCCTGCTCCGGCTCTCACGTGTGATTTCGGTTGCTCCCGAGATTCAGGAGCTCGACTTGAATCCGGTGATTGTCTTGCCGAGCGGGGCCCGTGTGGCAGATGCTCGCGTGCGGATCGAGAGCCCAACGTCGCCCCGTCGCGGACGTCGGGTCGAGTACTGATCACGTGTTCCCGCTGGCGGCCTGTCAGATTGGGACGACGAGCACAGGCACGTGTGCCAGGCACAACACCCGATAGGCAATCGAGCCTGGTCTCGCTCCTCCCGCTTCCTCGCCCATGAGGCCCACGACAATCATCCCTGCTTGACGCTCCTCCGCCGTCGC
>DASTDR010000209.1:0-2013 GCA_035710265.1 Gemmatimonadales bacterium
CGAGGGGGCGCGCAACCAGTCGATCGTGGCGCTGTTGAGCGGCGCCAATATCAACTTCGATCGCCTCCGGTTCGTGGCCGAGCGCGCCGAGCTGGGGGAGTCGCGCGAGGCGCTGATCGCCGTCACCATTCCCGAGCGGCCCGGCGCGTTCCGCGAGTTCTGCGCGGCCATCGGACGGCGGACCGTCACCGAGTTCAACTACCGGCTCAGCGGGCGCGACCAGGCGCATATCTTCGTCGGCTTCCAGATCCAGTCGAGGCAGGACGGCGCTGCGCTCGCCGCCCAGCTCGAGGCCGCCGGGTACGAGACGGTGGACCTGACCGACAACGAGATGGCCAAGCTCCACGTGCGGCACATGGTCGGGGGACACGCGCCGGACGTGCGCAACGAGCGCCTGTGTCGCTTCGAGTTCCCCGAGCGCCCCGGCGCCCTCGCGCAGTTTCTCGACAAGCTGGGCGGCCGGTGGAACATCAGCCTGTTCCATTATCGCAACCACGGGGCGGACTTCGGCCGCGTGCTCGCAGGGTTCGAAGTGTCCGACGCCGACATGCCTGCTTTCCGCGCGTTCCTCGAGGAGCTGGCGTACCCCTACACGCCGGAGTACGACAACACGGCCTACCAATTCTTCTTGGGATAATCGGAGTCACGAACCACGGAGACACAGAGACACGGAGGCGTACGTAGTGTCCGGCTTTAGCCGGACGATGTACGTAGTGTCCGCCTTTAGGCGGACCGTGCCATGACCCCCGACGACTTCATGCGCGCGGCGCTCGACCAGGCCCGTCAGGGTCTGGCCGCCGGAGAGGTCCCGATCGGCGCCGCGCTGGTCGTAGGCGATCGCGTCGTCGCACGCGCATTCAACCAGCCGATCGCCGCTTGCGATCCGACGGCGCATGCCGAGGTCCTCGTGCTGCGCGAGGCGGCGCGCGAGCTGGGGAACTATCGGCTGACGGAGGCGACGGTGTACGTCACGGTCGAGCCGTGCCTGATGTGCGTCGGCGCGCTCGTGCAGGCGCGCGTCCGGGAGGTCGTGTACGGGACGGCCGAGCCGAAGACCGGGGCGCTCGTCTCGACGACGCGCGCGCTCGACGTGCCCGGACTGAACCATCGATTCGCGGTGAGCGGCGGCGTGCTCGAGGCCGAGTGCCGGGAGATCCTGCAGCGGTTCTTCCGGGATCGGCGACGCTCGGACGCGGATGCCGGGAAGGTATAATTGAATGTTCGCCGGACCGTCGTCGAGCGCCGGCTTCAGCCTGCGCGCGAACGACCATCACACGACCGGAGAGGTACCGAAGTGGTCGTAACGGGGGCGCCTCGAAAGCGTCTTGTCCCGTAAGGGGCACGTGGGTTCGAATCCCACCCTCTCCGCCATTCTCCAGAACGGCCAAAAGCGCCAGACTTGCCAGATTCCTCTTTCGTAATGTCTCTGAGCGCCATCTGTAGCGGTCCTAAGACGCTCCAACACAATCTATTGGCACGTGGGTGGGGTTTCCACCCACTCCGCCACACTCACGTTGCCGTAGGGTCGTCAAGGAGTCTCGGACCCGCGAGGGCGACAGCCGGACTTTGGATCCGGCAGCTGCGCGCAGCTCGATCAGCGCCGCGTCCTGCGGCGCGCGGGTACGTCGACGTCACGCGTCGGCGGTACCGTGAGGCCTCGTCGTGTTCGGATCGCCGCTCCGCGTCGTTTTACTCTTCACTCCCCCTTCACCACGTCTCCCAGGAGCCGTCATGAAGGATCGCAGCAAGGTGAAGAGTCGAACGATCACGAGGACACGCGACCAGCAGATGAGAATCTGGCTGTCCAGGCTCGAGTATGCGCGGCTCCGGTCGAAGGCAGTCGCGGGCGGCGAGACCGCGTCCGGGTTCCTCAGGCGGATTGCCCTCTGGGCATGCGACGTGGACATCGACACACGACCGCGCGCGCGCCGTTTCACCGCCGTCACGCGTGCACAGAAAATGAAGGGCGCGCACGAATTTGGGTACCCACCCCCTTGATCAAGCGGTGACTGG
>DASTDR010000210.1:0-2777 GCA_035710265.1 Gemmatimonadales bacterium
ACCGCCGCGATTCACGATCGCGAGCGGATGCTTCGTCGAGAGACCAACCGAACCGTCAGCGTGACCCTTGACGAAACCCGATCGCTCGATGAGCCAGGCAGCCGGTATCTTCACGCGATCCCCTCCGGCAGCAAAGCCCGGGACGCGCTCGCCGGACGCGGACGCGATCCGTTCGCGATCGGAGGCTGCCACGACAGGGTTCATGAAGAACGATCCCACGCTGCGCGTGTCGGGGTCGTGCGCGTCGAGCACCATACCCTTTCGACGCCGTACCGCCAGAATCGCATCGCGAACGTCCGGCAAGCCAGGTGTGTCGATCCGCCGGTTCGAGAGTTCGGTTACCAGGTCCGGATAGGCCACTGTCGGCCGCCCGGGCCGCACGCGAAACACCACCTGACATACGACGAAGCGAGCGGCGTCGGTCCCCTTGAAGCGGCTCATGCGATACGAAAAACCGCAGTCCGCTGTTGCAATCTCGCCGAACTCGCCCCTGACGCGGTCGAATACGACGACGCGATCGATGGAGCTCGCGACCTCCTGCCCGTATGCGCCGACATTCTGTATCGGCGTGCCTCCCACCGTCCCCGGTATCCCCGAAAGACATTCGACGCCGCCCAGGCCCCGCTCGACCAGGGTCTTGACCAGGGGGTCCCACGGCTCACCGGCCCCCGCGGTCACGATCGTGTCGCCAGAGTCGGCCGCCATCGACACTCCCATGACTCCCACGTGCAACACGAGCCCGGCGAAGCCCTGGTCCGCGACCAGTACGTTACTGCCTCCGCCGAGCACGAACATCGGGACGTTCTGCTCGGCGCACCATCGATGCGCCGACCGAATCTCGTCCGGTCGTTCGGCCGTGTAGAACCAGCGAGCGGGTCCGCCAACGCCTATCGTGCTGAAGGCGTGAAGCCGAACGCCCTCGCGCGGGCTCAGCGCGGTCCTACCGGGAGGCACCGAACATGGCCTCCTGCGCCGCCAGCGCATCGATCGCTTCGGCTCGTGAACAGCGCACGAACTCGACCCAGTCTCCCGGAGCCAGCTGCCCTGCCCTCGCCAGGTCGGCTGTCACCACCACTGCGATCTGCGGATATCCGCCCGTCGTCTGGCGATCGGCCATCAGCAGGATCGGCTCGCCGGAGGCGGGCACCTGGATGCCGCCGGCAAACGCCGCATCCGAGATCATCTCCATCCCTTCGATCCTCGGAAGCCTGGCACCCGACAAACGGTACCCCATGCGATCCGAGTTCGGTGTGACGACGAACCGCGATCCTTCCAGCAGATCCAGCGCCGACTCGTGGAAGAAGTCCTGCTGAGGCCCGGGCAGCACTCGAAGCTTCGCACCGCCGGCGATCGAGATACCAGGCGACCGAACCGCGCGAGCCTGGCGCCCGCCCGGGGGACCGAGCGCGAGCCGATCGCCGGCCGCGAGCGCTCGACCGTGGTAACCGCCCAGGCCGGCGCGCACGTGCGTCGCCCGGCTCCCGAGCACAGGAGGCACATCGACGCCGCCGTCGAAGGCCACATAGGCTCTCGCCCCGAAGCGGCGTTCGCCAAATTGAAGCACGCCGCCGGCACGGCACTCTGCCGCGGCTCCCAGTGGCAATCGAGCCCCGTCGACGGCCGCCTGCAGATCCGCACCGGCTATTGCGACTTTCGCGTCGTGGTCGAATCGCACCTCGGGACCTGACAGCGTTACCTCGAGTGTCGCGGCATCGGGAGCGTTTCCGAGGGCGGCGTTCGCAAGGCGATGCGATACGTTGTCGAGCGCGCCGCTCACGGGAACGCCATGCGCCTGGTGTCCCCATCGGCCTCCGTCCTGGACAGTCGTGAAGAGGCCCGGCCGCACGACTGTCACCGAGCGGGACGCGGTGTTCACGGCGGCGGATGGCGATGCCGAAACCGCGTGGCCGAGCGCCACGTCAGCCGTCGGCGACGGGACGAAGCGCACTGAATCGCCCGGCTGGAAGAGCGCGGGTGGAACCCTGCCGGGATCGAACACGCGCACACCGGTGCGTCCGATGATGTTCCAGCCGCCGGGCGACTCCATGGGATAGATGCCGGTCTGCCGACCGGCGATTCCGACCGAACCCGCAGGTACGCGCAGACGCGGCACAGCGCGGCGCGGTGCGGCGATGCGCTCGTCAACCGACGCCAGATACGGGAAACCCGGCAGGAACCCGAGCATGAACACTCGGTACGTCTCGCTCGCGTGGAGCTGCACGACCACGTCTGGTGCGAGGCCGGCCCGGCCTGCGACCTCGCCCAGATCCGGCCCGGCATCGCCCCCGTACACGACAGGCACTTCGATCACGCGCGTCTGCGCCCGCCGTGGTCGCGCAAAGAGAGCGCGCTCGACCGCAGCCCGCACCGCCTCGACACCGATCACCAGCGGATCGAAGTGGAGCGCCACGGAGCGATACGTCGGCACCACGTCGCGCACGCCGGCCAGACGCTCATCGTCGATCGCCGCCGCGATGGCTATCGCGCGCGCGTTGATCACGGGGTCGATGACCGCATCCAGTTCGACGAGCAAGGCCGAATCGCCTGCCTCGCGGACGCGCACTCCGGTCACGCGCCGAGCGCCCGCAGCAGCTTGCGGTGGATCCCCCCGAAGCCGCCATTCGACATCAGCACGACAACGTCGCCGGACCTGTGTTCGTCGACGATCGCGCGGATGATGTCATCGTTGTCAGCGACGCCGCGGGCGCGCTGTCCACGGGCGCGCAACTGCTCCACCAGTTGCCCGGTGTCGAGCCGCTCGGCCTCGGGCAGGGTCG
>DASTDR010000211.1:0-4146 GCA_035710265.1 Gemmatimonadales bacterium
GGAGCGTGATCACGACGGTGACGGGCGACTTCGCCCAGCCCGACGGCATCGCGATCTCGGGCGACGGCAAGCTCGTCTTCGTGGCCAATCACAACACCGATCACGTCATGACGTCGGGTGGGATCAACATGGCGATGCCGATGTCGGGGGAGACGGCGCTTCCCGGCCGGCTCATCGTGATCGATGCGAAGAAGCGAACGGTGGTCGGTCGGGTTGATACGGCGCCGGACGGCTCGGGGTTGGGTGTCGCGGGAGGAAAGCCCTGAGGCGGGTCTGGGTGCTGATCGCGCTCGCCGCGTGCTCCCGCCCCTTACCGCCCCCCCCGCCGACCGCCTCGACCGCCGCCGTTGTTTTTGACCGCCGCATTGCTCCGTTCGAAGTCCTCGACTCCACGGGCCACCAATACCTGCTCCCGTTCCTCGGCGGCTTCGAGCACCCCCGCCCGCAGCTCGTCGATATCGACGGCGATGGCGTGAACGACCTCTTCATTCAAGAGAATTCGAACGACCTCCAGCTGTACCAGCGGTCCGCTGACGGCTGGCAGCTGAAGGCGGAGCGCTTCCAGGACCTCACCATCGGTGAGTGGTATCGATTCGTCGATCTCGACGGGGACGGGTTGATCGATCTGTTCACCGAGTCGCCGCTCAGCTACATCCGCTATTACCGCAACGTGGGTACTCGCACCGCGGCGCGCTTCGCCGTCACGTCGGACACGCTGCGCGATGTCGCCGGTCAGGCGATTTACGCCGACCGTCAGAACATCGCGCAGTTCGCGGATATCGACTGCAACGGCAAGCTCGATCTGCTGCTTGGCCGAGTCGACGGGACGATCACGCGCTACGAGCTGCCGGACCTCGACCGCCTCCACCAGCCTCGGTTTCAGCTGCTCACCGAGCGCTTCCAGGACATCCAAATCATCGGTCAGATGCAGCCCTCGCGGCATGGGGCGAATACGATGTCGGTATTCGACATCGACTCCGACGGTGACGCCGACATCCTGTGGGGCGACTTCTTTGAGCCGGGCCTGTTGTGGCTGCGCAATGAGGGTACCTGCACACAGCTCGACTTTCACGGGGAGCGGATTCCGTTCCCGCCGGGCGCCCCCCTGGAAACCAGCGGCTACAACGCGCCTGCGGCCGGCGACCTGAACGGCGACGGCCGGCTCGATCTGGTCGTCGGGGTGCTGGGCGGCGCCTTCAATCCCAACAAGACGAGTACCGCCAACCTGTACCAGCTCGAGCAGACGCCGGCGAATCGCTGGGCGCTCGCGACCACGCGGCTGCTCGACGGCGTCGATCTCGGAGCCGAGTCGATTCCCGGGTTCGGCGACATCGACGGCGACGGCGATCAGGACCTGTTGGTCGGAACGAAGATCGAGCCCGGCAATCCGCGGACGGGCGGGCTGTACTGGTTCGAGAATACGGGGACTGCGCGCGAGCCGGCGCTGCAGCTGCGTGGACATCTCGACGTTCTTCCCGCCTTCCACCTCGCGCCGGCGCTCGGTGATCTCGATGGCGACGGTCTGCCAGATCTGGTGATCGGCCAGTTTCAGAATCCGATCGCCTGGTATCGAAACAGCGGCACGACCGGCGCTGCACGGTTCCAGCTCGTGGACTCCGTCATCGCGCGGCTGCCGCGCGGCAGTAACGCTGTTCCCGAGCTGTACGACATCGATCGCGATGGGGATCTCGATCTGTTTGTCGGCGACGCCGGCGGGCGCATCGCGTTCTTCCGAAACGACGGAAACCGGCAGACGCCGGCGTTTGTGCTGGCCAGTGAGGATTATCTTGGCGCGCGCGTGGGCCGCCGTGCCGTACCGCGATTCCTCAATGGCACGTTGATCGTGGGGACCGAGCGTGGCGGTGTCGATCCGACGCTCGGAGTGCGGCTGCCGCTGTACGCCGCTCCGGCATTCGCGACGTTGCGCGGACCCATGGTCGATGTGCTCGTCGGCAGCGCGGGCGGTGGGCTGGAGTACTTCGCGGCCCGGCCTCACTCCAAGTAGTTAGCCCATCCTCCATCCCAAAACCGTTTCATCGGACGATTACTCGCCCGGATCATTTTTTCTATTCTCCGTGCGGAGTTAGCCCAAACACCCGGAGGCTTTCCATGTTGGCCGCACTAGCAGTGATACTGCTTGTTGCTTGGTTGCTCGGTTTCATCGTCTTCCACGTGTCGAGCGGGTTGATCCACCTGCTGCTCGTGGTCGCGCTCGTTGCCTTTGTGTGGCAACTCGTTGCTGGACGACGTAGCACCAGCGTGTAGGTAGACAAACCTATTTACCGGAGCTGATCATGGCCCGAAACAACCGCTCATCGAGATCCCGGCAACGTTCCGCGACACTCAAGAACGCGAAGAGCAGCCGGGGCGGCGCACGCCGCGGATCGCGTGCCCGTGGACGCGGCTCGCGCAGCCGGACCTCGATGTAGTCAGCGGTAGTCGGGAGCTATCAAGCGGCGCGCAGTAGACGGGCGCCGCTTGATTTGCTCCATCACCTTGACGGAGTGAAGACCATGGCACGCAGATCCAGTGTGAGTCAGAAACAGAAATCGAGCCACGGCAAGCGCACCCAGGCGCGCACCTCGACGGTCCGGCGCTCAAAACGGTCGCTGCTCTCGCGGCTGAAGTTTTGGTAAGTCCCAAGCGGTTCTCGAGCTCGGCGCAGTTTCCCCAAATACGTTGAGTCCGAGTATCTCGATACCGCTTCGCAGCTCATACATCGCAGGCCGGGCCAGGGTTCAATGAACCTGGCCCGGTATGCTTTTGGGGGCCTAGCGGTTAGGGGTGGGGCCCGGGACTGACACCTTCGGCACTATCTTGCGTAGAGTCCTGAGCCCCTAATCCCGAGCCCCGAGTCCCTATGCTAAAGCCCGTTCTGACACTCGCCGCGGTCGGCTTCGCCGGCGTACTCCTCTTCAAGATCGCCGCAGGCCTGCTGCTGCCGCTGTTCTTCCTCGTCTTCAAGGTGGCGATGATCGTGGGTCTGATCATGTTCGCCGTCTGGTTCTTCAGAAAGGACCGTGGTAAGGAGGACACACCCCCCGCCACGTCCTAGTGTCTTAGGCAACACAATCGAGGCGCGCCTGGCCTGCCAACGGCCGGGCGCGCCTCGTGCGTTCTCCCCCGGTACACTCCAACGGGAGAACGCCATGAATTACTGGAAAGGCTTGGGTGTAGCCGTCGCCATCGACCTGGCCTGGATCATGGGATCACCACTCCTGGCGCCGCACGCTGTTCCGAATCTGCATCAGTACAAGGAAGATGTGACCGGCCCGCTCGATGCGGGAAACGTCGGCGTGGTAGCGGTCGAGTACCGGCACGGCGAGGTCGATCGGCTCATCGCGGTCTCTGACGCGCTCGATTCCCTGATGATGCATTTGCAGATGGAGCCCGAAGATGTGGACGCGATTGCAAAGGTCGCGGATGTCTACGCGGACAACGGCTGGTGGGACGAAGCGATTGGGCCGCTGGCGCGCGCGATTCAACTCGATCCCGAACGCTGGTCACTCTGGTCGGCGCTCGATCGCGCCATCGAGAACGCGGGCATCCCAACGATTACGGATGCGGAGCTGACGGTGCGCGCGGCGGCTTTTGTCGAAAGCGTCGAGATGTGGGGCCACGGTTGTTGACGGGAAACGTGCAACGAGAAACGGGAAACGTGGTGCTCACGTTTCCCGTTTCCCGTTTCCCGTTGCACGTCCTCAGGACTATTGATCTACCCAGGTGCTCCGAACATCGTAGGTCACATTGTAAACCAATTGGTTCACCAGGCGCCCATACGCGTCGTTCGGATCGGTCGCCGAGAAGGACGGGGTGCCGCCGATAAACGCCAGGCCGCCGACCTTCTCCGTCGATTGCGAGCTGCGCCGCCACAGGATGCCGCCCGTCCGCGTATTCACGAGCCACACTGACAGGTCGACGGTCACCGTTGCCTGCATGACCGGAGACAGGCTCGCGGTCAAATGGCCGCTGGGTCTTACGTTCGAGATCTTGAGATGTCCGAAGAACGCCACAGGCACCCCGGTCGTGTCGACGTGTGAGAAGACACGGCTCGAGTCGGCGCGGGTGTATTCGCGCATTTCGACCGTTTGCGCCGCGAGCACGTACTCCTCGAAGCGCCGCGTCGCCAACTGATGGAGGGTGCCC
>DASTDR010000212.1:0-8210 GCA_035710265.1 Gemmatimonadales bacterium
TCGCGTTCCTTGCGCGCATGACGCGCGGCGCGATGCTGGACATCCTGCCGTCGGATTTCGTCCGCACCGCGCGCGCCAAGGGACTTGGTGAACGGCGGGTGATCGGCCGTCACGCGCTCCGGAACGCCTTGTTACCGATCATCACCGTGCTGGGGCTCGATGTCGGTAATTATCTGACGGGCAGCATTTTGACCGAGACGATATTCTCCTGGCCGGGCGTGGGGCGGTACGTGCTGCTCGCCATCGAGCGGCGCGACCTGCCGGCCGTGCAGGGCAGCATTCTGTTCATGTCCGTGATCTTCGTGCTCGTGAACCTCCTGACCGATGTGCTCTATGCGAAAGCTGATCCTCGCGTCGCTTACGATTAGCGGCGCGATCTTCATGCCGGCCCACGCGCAGACGCGCGAGCAGCGGATCACACGACTGCTCGACACGCCTCCGTTCAATCGGGTGACCTGGAACATCTACGCGCAGGACGACCGTGGGCGCGTGATGTTCAATCGGAACGGCGACCGGCTCTCGGTGCCCGCGAGCAACACCAAGCTGGTCGTTGCCGCAGCCGCGGCCGTGCTGCTGCCGCCCGACTACCGCCCGCGCACGAGCCTGTACGCGAACGGCACGATCACGAACGGCGTGCTTCACGGCGACGTGATCCTGTACGGCCGCGGCGATCCCACGTGGTCGGAGCGCTGCTACACGATCGACACGCTCGCGCCCGGCGGTTGCGATTCCACCTGGACCGCGGTCGCGGCAATCGCCGACTCGCTGCGCGCGCGGGGGATCAAACGCATCACCGGCAAGATCGTGGGCGATGGCTCGTACCTCGAGCCGACGCTCGTGCACTGGGCCTGGAACGAGTTCGACCTGAACTGGTGGTACGCGGCACCGGTCTCCGGACTGGGCTTTCACGACAACAGCATCGATTTCCAGATCAGGCCGGGCGCCGCGGTCGATCAGCCGCCGCTGATCACCTGGAATCCTCCGATTCCCTTCTTCACGTTCGAGAACCGCGCCCGGACCGTCCCGTCCGATTCCGGGACCACGATCGGCGACAATTTCTTTCGCAAGCCGGGAACGCTCGACATCTGGGCCGAGGGCACCGTGTCGGTGACGCGCTCGCCGTGGATCGAGAGCTTTGCGATCCCCGATCCGAATTACTATGCCGCGCGGGCGCTTCAGGAAGCGCTCCAGCTCAAGGGCGTGTCGGTCGAAGGCGGCGCGGCGAGCACCACCGACTCGATGGCGTACCGCTCGGTGCGCTGCTGCGGAGCGCCAATCGTCGAGTACCGCGGCCGGCCGCTGCCCGACATCATTTTCCCGATTCTGAACACCAGCCAGAACTGGTTTGCGGAGATGCTGCTCAAGACGCTCGCGCGTGAAGTGGGCGATACCGGCAGCTGGTCGAAGGGGCTCGCGCTCGAGACCCGGTTCCTCGTCGATTCGGTGAAGATCGATTCGATGGCGTTCGACCTGCAGGATGGCTCGGGGTTGTCGGCCGGGAATCTCGTGTCGCCGCGGGCCTTCGTGCAGTTGTTGTCGTACATGTACCGCCATCCCAAGCGCGCCCCGTTCATCGCGGGCTTGCCGCGCGCGCAGCAGCGGGGGTCATTGCTCAGACGGTTTGCGGGGACTCCAGTGGAAGGCCGGGTGCTCGCAAAAACCGGATCGATTTCCCGAGTGAATACGCTGTCCGGTTACATCGAAAAAGCCGACGGGCGAGTGATCACGTTCTCGATCCAAGCGAACGCACACGACATCTCGAATCGCCAGATGCTCGCCCAAGTCGACTCGATCGTCGTGCAACTTGCCCGCTAACGTCTTGTAACCACTTCGCCGTCTGTGCAACTGGCAGCTGCGCTGCGTCTTGAGTCTCGAGCCTTCAGTCTTCTTTCTGTCCGAAAATGGCCATGTTGGACGAGTGCCCCGGCATAATCTTCGCACTCGGATTCAAAAAGTGCGCAATCTGATTCACCGCAATACAGGCTTCGCCAAATCCCGTCGCGATCAACTTCAACTTGCCCGGATACGTCGTGATATCGCCCGCCGCATATATCCCCGGCAGATTCGTCTCCATCGTCTGCGACACCTTGATGTCGCCCTTCTCGATCTCGAGCCCCCACTCGGCGATGGCGCCCAGCGATGAGACGAAGCCGAGCTGCGGGATCACACAGTCCATCGGGAGCGTCTCTTCCGCTTTCGTCTTGTTGTTGTAGATCGTCACCCGCTCGATCCGCTCGCCGCCTTCTATCGCTTTGAGCTCCCAGAACGTGCGCAGCTCCATCTTGCCTTGCGCGGCGAAAGCCTGGACCTGTTCCACGGTCGCGTGATGCGCGCGGAAGCCGTCGCGCCGGTGGATCATCAGGATCGACTTCGCGATTCCCTGCAGGTTCACCGCCCAATCGAACGCCGAGTCGCCGCCACCGACGATGAGGATTCGCTTGCCGGCGAAGGTCTTGGGGTTGAGCACGCGGTCGTGCAGGCCTTTGTCGTTCCAATGGTCCGCGTCTTTGAGCGGGAGCTTCCGCGGCGTGAACGCGCCGATCCCGCCCGCGATCAGCACCGTGCGGCTGAGATACTCACCCTTGTCGGTCACAGTCGTGAATTGGGGTTTGCCGTTCTCATCCGCGCGTTTCAATCCGATCACCTTCTCGGCCAGATGCACCGGCGGATTCCAGCGTAGCCCCTGCTCGGCGAGTCCTTTGACGAGATCCTTGGCCAGGATCTGCGGAAAACCGGCGACGTCGAAGATGTATTTCTCGGGATACAGCGCGGTGAGCTGGCCGCCGACCTGATCCAAATTGTCGATCAGGCGATGGGACGCGCCGCGCATTCCGGCGTAGAACGCGGCGAACAGCCCGGTCGGGCCGGCACCGATGATCGTGATATCTTTCGCGTCTTGCATCGCGCCAACGCTAGCGTAGTTCTCGTTCTCGGGCTACTGGCCTGCGCCTCCTCCGATCAAAAGCATGCGGGGGCGATCGGCTGGAGCCTCGGGGGCGAGGCGCACGTGTTCGTGGCGGGCGACCGCTACGCCCGCGACCTCTACCAGGAGCTCACGGGTACAGGCGGGCTGTTCGATTCGCTCGCGCGACACGCCCTCGTCGCGGTTGACGCCAGCACAGCCCGCAGCGCAACGGTGTTGTCGACCTACGGAGCGGCCCCGGGCCGGCTCACGCTCGCGCGTTTCCATGCCCGCGGCACCTGCGGGTATTCGGGCATCGTCACGGAGCTCGTGCTGGCGTTTCCACCGAGCGAGCGACGCCGCGGCAGTACACCGCCTTCTCACGTGACGGTCGTCGCGCTGCTCGACGGATCGCCGTTCGCTGATTCAGCCCGGGCGCCGCGGGCGACACTCACGCGAGCGGGGACACGCGACCTCGTCAATCGCGTCGCGCAGCACGCCGAGAGCCTGAGCCGGGGCCCGCGCGCGCGGCTGGTTCGCCAGCTCACGGTGGACGCCGACCAGGCCGCGGATGCCGGAGAGGTCATCCCATTTGGCTCGCGTTATGCCGTGGGATTCCGGGCCCGCTATGAAACGCCCGACGGCGACACCATCCTCGTGACCGGTGTCGCTGCCACGGATCTCAGGCTGCAAACGCTCCACTGGGTTGTGCGCCCGCAGCGGCTGCCGCTGCGCGGCAACATGATCACGGGCCAACGGGCCGCGAGCGGCCGGCGCTACGCGTTGCGCGGGGTGCTACCAGGCCCGGACGGCAGCACGCTCCTGCTGCTCAACGAAATCGCGGATGTCTCGGCGCGGGATTCGCGCGCCACCGCGGTTGATGTGGACACCCGCCGCGTCGTCGCTGCGCAGCCGCTCGCGCTCCGCTGCCCGTGACTCCCAAAGCGGTACGTGGTACGTTGTGCGTGGTGTGTGGGAGTTTCCGCGGAACACCACCTACCCCCTACCACGCGCGGCGCACTTGAGGTGTCTGTGAAGATCTATACCAAGACCGGTGACGCCGGAGAGACCGGTTTATTCGGCGGCGGCCGGGTCCCGAAGGATGACCCGCGCGTGCAGGCCTATGGCCAGGTGGACGAGCTGAACGCGACTCTGGGTTTCGCCGCGGCGCTCGATCCCGCCGGCTTCGAATCGGAATTCTTGGAGTCAGTTCAGCGCGATCTGTTCGCGATCGGCGCGGAGCTCGCGACTCCGAACGCCGCGAAGCTGCGCGCGCAGGTGGACGCCGGGCGCGTGGGCGCGATCGAGCAGGTAATCGACAGACACGAAGCGACGCTCGCACCGCTGAAGAACTTCATTCTGCCTGGCGGCACCCTCAAGGCCGCCGCTTTGCACCTCGCGCGCACCGTGTGCCGCCGCGCCGAGCGTACCGTCGTCACGCTCGCGCGCGACGAGCAGATCAATCCCACCATCATCCATTATCTGAACCGGTTGTCCGACGTGTTGTTCGTGCTCGCACGCGCGGTGAACAAGCAGGCGGGCCGCGCGGACATCGTGTGGTGACGATCCGCGTCCCGCTCATCGAGAAGCGCGACGCCTCGTACGACATCCTGATCAAGGCGGGTCTCGTCCGGCAGCTGGACACGATCCTCGCGGAGTACTGCCCGGCGGCCACGTACGCGGTGATTTCGGATTCGCAGGTCGCGAAGCTCTACGGCGATCAACTCGTGCACGCGTTGCGTCACGCGCAACTATTCACATTTCCCGCCGGTGAGCGGAACAAAACCCGCGAGACCTGGGCCGCGCTGTCGGATCAGATGCTCGCCGCGCGCTTCGGCCGTGACAGCGCGGTGATCGCGCTCGGCGGCGGGGTGGTCAACGATGTCGCGGGCTTCGTCGCCGCGACCTACCTGCGCGGCGTTCCGCTCGTACAGGTGCCGACGTCGCTGCTTGCGATGATCGATTCATCGATTGGCGGCAAGACCGCCGTCGACGTGCCGGCCGGCAAGAACCTGCTGGGCGCGTTCCATCAGCCACGAGTCGTTGTGGTCGATCCCGATCTGCTGGGCTCGCTCGCCAGCGTGCAGTTGTCGGCCGGTCTCGCCGAAGCCGTGAAGCACGGCGTGATCGCGGATGCCGACTATTTCGCGTTTCTGGAAGCGGAGTATGCGGCGATCTTCGCCAAGCATGCGCCGGCGCTCGAGCGCCTGGTGCGCCGCTCGGTCGAGATCAAAGCCGAGGTCGTGGCGCAGGATGAGCGCGAACAGGGCCGGCGCGCGATTCTGAATTTCGGCCACACCGTAGGCCACGCGGTGGAAGCGACGTCCAATTACGAAGTGCTCCACGGTGAAGCAGTCGCGATCGGGATGGTGTACGAGGGCCGGCTCGCCGAATTACTCGCCATCGCACCCGGGGGCACCGCGCAGCGCATCCGGAGCGTCCTGGAGCGGCTGCACCTGCCGACTGAGCGGCCCGATTCCAGCCAGGTCGACGACCTGATCGGGGCGATGCGCAGCGACAAGAAAGTCCGCGGGGGCGAGATCCGGCTCGCACTCCCCAGCGCGATCGGCACCGCGCACGGCAGCGACCGCGAGGGGTGGACGGTGGCAGTCGGGGAGGAGGCGATTCGTCAGGTCCTGGTCAACACGTAGCCCACATGGCTTTCCACGTCTCCACACGCGCAATCTCATCCTTCGGATTGAGTTAGGTCCCACGCAGCGGATCGGGAGGGTGGCGTCATTTTCCACAGGTCATGTGGATAGTGGACAAACCGGGGAATGCCTACAAACCCAATAATTTGTGATGTGGAAAACTGCGTCTATTTGCACTGATTGGCAGGAAATCCTATATTGACGGGCAGTTAGGTGGCCTAAATGGCGGCGTCATGCTCCGCTGTTTCCACACAAATCGTTTCAGGGGGAACCCCGCATGGCTCGGTCGAATGGCGGCAAGGCGAAGGCCTTTTTCCGCACCACCCCATCCGGCGCATTCGACCAATACCTGCAAGACATACAGAAACTTCCCCTGATCAAAGATCCCGCTGAAGAGCGTCGCCTCGCGCGGCGCGTGCAGCGCGGCGATGAAAAAGCTGCCGAACGTCTCGTCACCGCCAACCTTCGTTTCGTCATCTCCTACGTCAAAAAATATCAGGGCCACGGACTCGATCTCTCCGAGCTCGTCGCGATCGGCAATGAAGGCCTGCTGAAGGCCGTCAAGAAGTTCGATCCCGATCAGGGCGTCAAATTCATTTCGTATGCGGTGTGGTGGGTGCGCCAGGCGGTGCTGAAGGCGCTGGCCGAGCAGACGCGCAGCGTGCGCATTCCGCTGAATCAGAACTCGCAGCTGATTCGGATGAGCCGCACCGAGACGTATCTCTCGCAAGAGCTCGGCCGCGAACCCACCGACAACGAGATCGCGCAGGCCCTCGAAGACTCCGTTGAAAACGTCCGTACCGCGCGCCGCATGACGGCGGCCGAGTTGTCGCTCGATGCGCCGGTCGACCGTACCGACAAGGATGCGGCGACGCTGGGTGAGCGGTTCGCCGGACAAGAAGGCGGCGAGATCGAAGAGCGCACCGACGGCAAGCTGATGCGCGAGTTCATCGACCGGATCTTCCAAAAGTATCTCACGCCGCGCGAGCGCAAGATTCTCTATCTCTATTACGGACTGGAAGAAGGCAGCGAGGCGATGACGCTCGAGAAGATCGGCGCGCTGATGGGCGTCACGCGCGAGCGCATTCGCCAGATTCGGGAACGCGCATTCGAGAAACTACGCGAATCTCCTGATGGAAAGGCCTTGAAGGGATTCTGGAGAGCCGCATAAGCTAGGACCTGCAAAACTAGACGCACCGACGGTGACAGGTCGCAGGGGCCAGGACAGACATGATTGTCCCGGCCCCTGTTTGCTGTTTACCACTGTGCGTCTGTGCGTCTGTGCGTCTAGTATATAGTATGTCCTCGCGTTCCAGTCTTGCTCGAGACCTCGCAGCCATCGTCGGGCAGAAACACGTCCGCGAAGCGCGCGCGGAACGAGTCACCTACGCGATGGACGGGCTCCCGACGCATCGTCGCGTTCCCGATCTCGTCGTTCTCCCCGGCACCCGTGAAGAGCTGATCGCGGTCGTGCGACTGCTCGCCGCGCACAATGTGCCGTTCGTCCCGCGCGGCGCCGGCACCGGACTCTCGGGCGGCGCGCTGGCCGCTGAAGGCTCGGTCCTGCTGGTCCTCACGCGGCTGAATCGCATCATCGAGATCGACCGGGCGAACGCCCTTGCCACGGTCGAGCCCGGGGTCGTGAACGCGAAGCTGGGCGCGGCAGCGAAACCGCACGGGCTGCAGTACGCGCCGGATCCCTCGAGTCAGAGTGCCTGCACGATCGGCGGCAACGTGGCGGAGAATGCCGGCGGGCCGCATTGCCTCAAATACGGCGTCACGGTCAATCACATCCTCGCGCTGGAGCTGTTGCTCGCGGACGGCTCGCTCGTCGACATCGGCAGCCGCGGCGGCGAGCCCTGGGGTCCCGACCTCGTCGGACTGTTCGTCGGCTCGGAAGGCAACTTCGGTATCGCGACGAAGATCACCGTCCGGCTTACGCCGCTGCCGCGCGCCGTACGCACGATGCTCGCCGACTTCAACAGCCTGCGCGCGGCAGGCGAAAGCGTATCCGCGATCATCGCGGCCGGCATCGTTCCGGCAGCGCTCGAGATGATGGACCAGTCGTGCATCTGCGCGGTCGAGGATTCCGTGTATGCGGCGGGCTACCCGCGCGATGCGGCGGCGATCCTGCTCGTCGAGATCGACGGGCGCAATGCGGACGCCGTCGTCGCCGAAACCGAGGCGGTGGCCGAGCTGCTGCGCGGCTCCGGCGCGCGCGCCGTGCGCACCGCGGCCAGCGAGGCCGAGCGCGAGCGGCTGTGGCAGGGTCGCAAGAAGGCGTTCGGGGCGATGGGCCGCCTGTCGCGCGATCTGGTGGTGCAGGACGCGGTCGTACCCCGCTCCGCCCTGCCCCACGTTCTGGAAGCGATCTGCGAGATCGCGCGAGCGTACGGCCTCGTCATCAGCAACGTGTTCCACGCCGGCGACGGGAACCTCCACCCCAACATCTCGTTCGACGCGACCGATCCCGCGCTCAAGGCCCGCGTCGAGGCCGCGAGCGCGGAGATCATGTCGACCTGCATCGCGGCCGGTGGTACGATTACCGGCGAACATGGCGTGGGGATCGACAAGTTGCGCTACATGCCGCTGATCTTCGACGGGGAATCGCTGGGCGCGATGCATGCGGTGCGCAAGGTCTTCGATCCGGAGGAGCG
>DASTDR010000213.1:0-4897 GCA_035710265.1 Gemmatimonadales bacterium
GGTCACCAGACCGGCGCCGCCCGAAATTAGACTAGAACCGCAGCTCTAGACCCACCCGCGTGTTGCGCGGCTGCGAGTAGAACCGCCACGAGCCAAAGAACGCGTCATAGTACGTGTTGAACGCGCGCTGCTGTTCATCGAGCGCGTAGACCCCATCGGCGTTGCCGAACCGCGCTTCCACGCGGCGCAGCGACGCGCAGTTGAGCTGCGAATCCCAGCTCGAGCAGCTCGTGAGGTCGATCGCCTTGCTCGCCTCATCGATGGCGCCGGCCGCCCGCGCTTCGATCCAGAGCTGCCGGTACTCACCCGTCGAGGCGTCCACCGAGGCCGTCGGGATGCCGATCGTCTCGGTGCGATGCAGCTGGTTCACCACGTCGCCGGTCTCGGCGAACAGGCCGACGATGTTCCGCCAGTTGAACAGGTTGCGAATATCGGCGAACAGCGTCGCATCGATCCGGCCCAGCCGAACGCCCTTGTTGAGGCGCAAGTCGACGTTCTTGGTCCAGGGCATTTCGTGCGCGTTCAGCGTCTGGCCTTCCTCCGTGCGGCCGCCCAGCCCGAACGCGAGCCGGGGAGCCGTCTGGCCGGTGCCGCTGTTTATGAGCAGCGTGTACGGCAGCCCACTCTGCACGCGGAACGTCGCGAACACGCCGACATCGGCGAGGATCGTCCCGAGCGTCGTGCCGCGCCGGTAGTCGTTCGGCAGCTGCAGCGCCACCGAACCCACGATGCTGTGCGTGCGGTCATCATTCGTGCGTTGCGCCGCCTCCGGCGGCGGCGTCCGCTCGCCCAGACCCGACACTTGCCGCGCGAACGTGTTCAGATACGAGAACGGATCCGAGCCCGTGTTCTTCGACACCTGGAAGGTGTAGGCGACCGCGGTGCTCAGATTCGCCCCGAGGCGCCAGTCGAGCTTGGTGTCCACCCCGCGCGAGTTCCCGAAGTCGCGGTTCGTCAGGACGTTGATGCTCGTCACCTTGCTCGCATCGCGCGGATCCGCGAACGGCAGGATGCGGGCAGCGAAGTCCGACACCTTGTCCTTGTTGTACGCCGACACGTCGAGCACCAGGTCCTGGCTGAACGCGTGCCGCACGCCGAACTCGAACAGAATCGACTTGCCGAAATCGAGGTCCCGACCGACGACGTCGTTCGTGTTCGTGAACGACAGGTCGTTGTTGATGCCGCTCGCCAGCGTCGAGAAGTCAGGCGACTGCACCTGATGCGAGTAGGACAGCCGGAATCCGGTCTGCTCCGTGATCGGGAACGACACGCGCAGGCGCGGCGAAATCGACGAATGCCCCACCGACTTGTCGAACGTGCGCGCCACCGAGTTGGCGTATGCCGTGTCGTCGGTCGCGCTGGCCGGATTCCAGTACGCTGGACCGGCCGAGGAGACGTACAGCGGCGTCTTGGGGAACAGCGCGTTGCTGTTGTAGTAGTCCCAGCGCGCGCCGAGCTCGAGCACGACGTCGCCCAGGTCGAGGCGGTCCGACGCGAACAGGCCGTACTGCTCCGGCGCCACGACGTACGCGTCCATGAAGATCTGGCGCGCGACGTTGCTGCTCCAGAAGGCGAGGTCGGTCTTCTTGGCGTCGCCGCCCAACGTGAAGCGGTGATACCGGTTCGCCTGCCAGTCGACGACGACGCGGCCGGTGAGCCGCTTCTCCTCGAGCGTCGTCGCGGCGACTGCAAAGCCGTCAGTCGCCCAACCCTGCGCGGCCGAGACACCATAGGGGTTGAGCCGGCCGCGCTGCGTCACGTCGGGCACACCCTGGAACAGCGGCACGCCGCGCGTGCCCGAATTGGTGCGCTGATCGCGGATGATCTGGTCCGTGATCGGGAACGGGAAATCGTCGAGCCCCTCGAACTGGAGCGCGCCGAACTGGATCCCCAGCGCGGGGCTGCGCGTCTCCGCTTCGGTCGTCGGGTCGAGCGGCGCATTGATCCCGCGCTCGATGGCGTACGACAGGTTCGCCGTGATCGCGAGCGATTGCTCGGTGCCGCGGCTCACCTGATGGTTCAGGTTCAGGATCCCCATGCGGGACCAATTGTGCACGCCGCGATAAATCGACGGGTTGTCGAGATTGGTGCCGGGGGTGAAGCGCTGCTGGGTCCCGGTCGAGAGGCCGGTGAGTGACACACTCGAGCCGGTTCCGTAGGTGTAGAGCAGCTTACCCTGAACCTGCATCTCGCTCGACCAATCCATCGGCCGCCGAACGCCCTGGCACTCGAACCCGTAATTGCTCCGCATCTCCTGTGAGACCGCCGAGCCTGAGGAGCCGAGGTTGCCGCACTGACCCGAATACTGCGCGTAACGCGGCAGGGCGGTCGTCGAAACATTGCCGAGCGAATCGGTCGTGGCGACCGTCGTGTCCACGCCCGCGCGCACGAACACCGGCACGTCCTCCGCGCCCGCGCCGCGCACCTGCGACGACTGCCCCGCCAGCACGGCAGAACCGAAGAAGCGCAGGTTGGTTACGCCCGGCACCGGACCGCCGATCGAGCCCTCGAACCGGTTCCGCCCGAGACTCACATTGTCACTGAACGGGGCATCGGTCGCCCAGCTGCCTGAGCCCTCGAGCTGGTTGCCGCCGGCACGCGTCGTGTACGACACCACCCCCGATTGCGCATCCGCGAACTCGACGCCGAGCGCGCCGGTCGTGACAGACGCTTCTTCAATCGCATTCGTGCCGACCGTAATGGCTGTCGCGCCGCTCTGCGTCGAGCGGATCGGCGCGCCGTCGATATAGATGTTGGCTTCACCGGGACGGCCGCCGCGGATCGAGACACCGGCGCTCGCGCCCGATTCGACGACGCCGGGCGTCAGCGACAGAATCTGCCGCACGTCGTCGACCGGCAGGCGATCGACCAGATCGCCGGCGACGATGCCCTTGGACGTCACCTGGTCGCGCGGCACCAGCGGCTGCGCCGCCGCGCTCACCGTGATGCCCGTCAGCACCACCGCCGACGACTGCATCTTGATGTTCTCTGTAACGGTCTGGCCGCCGAGCACACGTGCGTTGCGCACTTCCGACGGCGCGTAGCCGATGAACTGCGCGCGCAACGTGTAGGTGCCGACCGGCACGTTGTTGATGAAGTAGTAACCCCTGTCGCTAGTGACTGCGCCAAACGAGGTGCCGACGACGAACACTTGTGCGTTCGCGATCGGCGCTCCCGCTTGATCGGTAACCGTACCCTCGATTTTTCCCGTCGTCTGCTGCGCCGCGAGCGGTGCGACGCCCAACGCGAAGAAAAGCGCGAGAGCAGTCCTCACACGATGCATCATGGATCGAGCCTCCCAATGCGTGAATGCGCGTGAACTTCCGGACAGAATTGTGACGTCGGGCACGTCACCTCCCTTCGGTCAAAAACATCAGACGGCATGACGCTGCTTGTTTGCCTAAGGTGGCCGGGCTCCACAGACACGTCAAGACAATGTCACGTCAACACCTGGCCGACCAAGGGGGGCGAAATTGCCCCTCATTTGCCTCCGCCGCAAGAGGCTCCGAACGTTGCTAAACGAACAACAGGTCCCGCTGAGGCCGTGCTGGAGTCACTTCAGGCCCCCCTTCCCCCACGTACACGTTGATCTCGGTGCGCATGCCGAACCGGCCCGGCAGGTAAATCCCGGGCTCCACGGAGAAGCCCACCCCCGGGATCAGGGTCCGCCCGTCAGCCGTCTCGAAGTTGTCCAGGTGCGGGCCCGACCCATGAAGGTCCCGGTCGATGGAATGTCCGGTCCGGTGCACGAAGGACTCGCCGTAACCGGCCTTCACAATCACCCCCCGGGCAGCATCGTCCAGCGCCGCCCCGCTGACGGGCTGGCCCTGGCTCCACCGCTCCCGCAGCAGCGTGACCGCCGTGTCGCGCGCCTCACGTACCGTCTCCCACACGGTCCGCACCTCCGCACCAGGCTCCCGCCCCGCGAGCCCCATCCAGGTCTGGTCCGCGAACACGGCCCCCGCCGCCACCCCTGCCCACAGGTCGAGCAGCAGCACGTCGCCGGGGGCGAGCCGTCGATCCGCGCCTGCTTTCGGCTCGTAGTGGGGATTCGCGGCGTTCGCCTGAAATCCCACGATCGGCGGATGATCGGTGACCAGCTCGGCGCGCGCGAACGCATCCATCACACGCGCCTGCACCGCCGTCTCGCGCACTTCCGCGCCACGTGCCAGCTCGTTCCCCGCCCAGCGCAACGCATCCTGCGCGATCTGCGCGAGTGCCTCGGCTGCGCGCCGATGGCCCGCGAGCTCGCTCGCCGACCAGCGCGCGGCGAACCGCGTGATCAGCGTGCCGGACGAGATCACGCGCGCGCCGAATCCTTCGATGAGTTGGATGACGCCATGCGGGACGCGGTCCAGATACGGCACCGCGTCGCTTTCTGAAGTCTCCATCGCGACGGTTTTCCCCGCGACCAGCGCGCGCAGCCGCTCGTGCAGCTCGCGCCACGCGGCGTAGGGCCGGACTTCTCCGGGAAATCCTTCGAACGACGCGAGCTCGATCCGGTGCGCAATCGCGACCGGTTTGCCGTCGCGCGGCAGCAACACGAAAAACCGCCGGGTCCCCATGCCCTGGATGCCGAGCACGCGCGTGGCGGACGGGTTGATGCCGTGAAAGTCATACAACAACCAGCCGTCCGCGCCGAGCTCGTGGAGCAGCTCGCGCAGCGCGGCAAAATCGAATCCCGCGAGCAGGGGGGGGCTCACTGGTGCCGGGGATCGGGCGCGGAGGCGCGCCACTCACAGCCAGTGCCACCGCGCGCGCGGCAGGCGACATGCACCATCGCGCCTTCGTAGCCCACGAGCAGGCGCAGCAGCTCGACGAGGCCCGCGCCGTAGAAGCCGCAGGCCGCTCCATCCGGAGTCGCCTGAATCGCGAGGGAATCGCTCACGCGCGCGAC
>DASTDR010000214.1:0-6470 GCA_035710265.1 Gemmatimonadales bacterium
GCGGCGGGGGTAAGCTCAGCAACCGGAATTACAGCTCCCCCAACGGTGTGAAGCTGGGTCATTGGCTGTGGCACTTGGCGGTCACGATTCAGAATCGCCTAGGAAGGTAGATGCCATCTTTCAAACTAAACTGGTCATGGATGCATTCTTGGCAACACCCCACCGATCAGGAGCTCTTCAATAACAAGGCGCGGCAGTTGATCAGTCCACCGCGCCTCGTCGCTCTCCTCCGAAATCAGCGCTGGGCATCACGCCGCCTTCGGCGCTTCACTACCGCCCGCCCCGGACTGCGGCTCGTTCGTGGTGTTGAACGGCCCAGCCACATTGCGGGCACTCTCCCACGCTCCCATCAGCTCGGCATTATCCCCGAACCGATAGCGGACTACCTTGTCGAGCAAGCGGAGCTGCTGGCTGATGTCCGCGGCAACCGCCTTCAAATCGGCACGCGCGCCTACATGCTCGCGCCGGCCTGCGCTGGTCGCCTGCAGCGTGTCCTCGTACTGCCCGAGCGCCGTGGCGAGCTCGTCCAACACCGGCGCCGACATCCCGAGCTGCACCAGGAGCTCCTTGTGCGCCGTCGCCCGCTCCAGGATCGCTCGACTCATCGTGAGCAACCCCTGGTGCGTGGCATTCGGCGGCGGCATGCGGAACTGCTCCGCCAGCTCCGCATTCTGGGTGGCTGCCACGGCGCCCACGGCACTCAAGTAGCCGAGAATCCTGGGCTGCAGCGCCCGCCGGAGCTCTTGCCGCTGCTTCACGGCCGACCGCTCCACCGCCACCCCCATCCGCTGCCGCGTCGCGAGATTCTCGGCTCGCTCCAGCAGCTGCTCGAGCTTCGCGAGCCCGAGGTCCTGCCCTACTCCATCCATCTGATGGGCCCGCAGAAAATCCCGAGCCCGCGCGGCCATCTCCAGCCGCCTACGTAATTGAGCGTTCATAACGCTCCCTTCGTTGTGGCCACGGCGTCGGCGCCGCGAACCGGTTGTGCGAACATCTGCCGACGCCGACAGGTATGGAATAGACCGTGCCACGAGATTCGTGCTCAGAAAAATTCGGCCGGTGTCCTCCTATGAGGACAAAACAATCCGTCGTGTCACGTCGCGCGCGGAAACCCAGCCGCGGCGCGCCGAGTCGCTGTCCTGGAAATTCGTGTCGAATCGACCGCACAACGTTGTCGCGACGAGCCGTACTGACGACAACATCCCGCTCGCTGCGCCCAAATGCTCGCTCACTCCGCCAGAATCCTCGCCCACTTCGTTTGAATCCTTGCTCATTTCCTCCGCATCCTCGCTCATTTCGCCCCAATCGAGGCTCACCAGCCCTCAATGCTCGCTCGATCAGCCCGAATCCTCCGTCACTCGAGGAAAATGGTCGCTCACCGCGCCGAAATGCTCGGTCACCGCGCCCGAATGCTCTCGTGCGACGTAGGGGAATCCCCTCATTGGGAATCGAGAATCGGAAATTGGTTATCGGAAGGGAGACACCGCGTCTTGGAGGACGCACAGCCGTACTCGAACGGGCCTCACCGCACATCGAAGGCCGCACTGCCGCATGATCCGGGCTCGGCCTCCCCTGGCCGAAACCGGCGCCGTCAGAGCGTGGGGACTAGGGCCACAACCGGTACAACGTCCGCGGAAACGCGATCGCCTCCCTGATGTGCGGGATCCCGCAGATCCATGCGACCGTGCGCTCGACCCCGAGCCCGAACCCCGCGTGCACGAACGTCCCATACTTCCGCAGATCGAGATACCACGAGTACGCCGCTTCGGGCAGGCCTTCGGCCTTGATGCGCGCGCGCAGCTTCTCGTAATCGTCCTCGCGCTGGCTGCCGCCGATGATCTCACCATAGCCCTCGGGCGCGAGGCAGTCATTGTTCAAGACCGTGCGCGGATCGTCCGGGTTCTCCTTCATGTAGAACGCCTTCACGCCCTTCGGATAGTTGTAGACGAACACGGGCCGGTCGTACTGCTTGGCGAGCAGCGTCTCGTCATCACCGCCCAGGTCCCTGCCCCACTCGATGTCGGCGCCCAGCTCCTTCAGCTTGGCGACCGCGTCCGTGTACGAGATCCGGTGAAACGGCGCGACGACGCGCTCGAGCGGCGCGAGATCGCGCCCCAGCTCGACCAGGTCCGCTTTGCGGCGCTCGAGACACCGCTGCACGACATAGGAGACGAAGTCTTCCTGCAGCCGCATGTTTGCCGCCGAGTCGTTCCAGGCGACTTCGGGCTCGACCATCCAGAACTCGGTCAGGTGGCGGCGCGTCTTGGATTTTTCGGCGCGGAACGTTGGGCCAAAGCAATAGACCTTGCCCAGCGCCGCCGCCGCCGCCTCGACATAGAGCTGCCCCGTCTGCGCGAGGTACGCCTTGCCGAGATCGAAGTATTCGGTCGAGAACAGGGTGCCCGCGTGCTCGCCGATCGATCCGGTCAGGATCGGCGTATCGACCAGCGTAAAGTGCCGTTCGTAAAAGAAGTCGCGGATCGCCTGGATCACTTCGTTGCGGACCCGCGCGATCGCGACCTGCTGCCTGGACCGAAGCCACAGGTGGCGGTGCTCGAACAGGAACGCCGTCCCATGCTCTTTGGGCGTGATCGGAAAGTCAGAGCTTGGTCCGATGATCCGGAGATCACTCGCCTGCAGCTCGACCCCGCCGGGGGCTCGCGCATCGGCTCGCACGACGCCACTCACCTCGACCGACGTCTCGTGTGTTAGTTTCCCCAACGTGTCCCAGACTTCGGCGGCCACGTCCTTCTTGGAGATCACTGCTTGGAGCATGCCGGTCCCGTCGCGCACTACGACGAACGCGATCTTGCCGCTCGAGCGGGTGGTGGCTACCCAGCCGCGCACCGTGACGGTCGCCCCCCCCGCGGTGTGCTGCGGAAGTTCTTCGATCCAATGACGTTCCGGCATAGGCGCGGCATACTAGTGGTGGGGCTTTTCACTGTCAACGCAATCGCCGGAGCATGTATGCCGGCGACGCGGACCGGCCCGGCGCGCCAGGAATGGCCGTGGAACGCCTATCTGGGAACGCAGCGTCACGACGCGGCGGCGCTCGAAACCCTCAATCCCGATCCCCGCCCCCTCTGGCACGTCGCGGTCGGCCGCGCGGTCCGGGGCAGCCCTGCCGTCGCGGAGGCGATCGTGGCGGTGGGGACCGCGGACCGCAACGTCGCGCTGGTGGACCGCGCCAATGGCGACGTGCTGTGGCGCTCGCGCGTGGACGGCACGATCCGGGCCGGGCCGCTGCTGGATGGCGACCGGCTCTACATCGGCTCGGAGGGCGAGCTCGATGGCCGGGTGTACGCGCTGCGACTGCGCGACGGCAAGATTCTGTGGCGCGCGCGTACCGGCAGCATCGTCGCGCCCCTCGCGTTCGACGGCGAGGCGGTGTTCGCCGCGACAGAGGGCGGCGTGGTCCTGCGGGTCGAGCCGGAGCGCGGCCACATTCAATGGCGCGCGCAGCTCGAAGGGGCGGTCCGCGCGGCGCCGGTCGTCACTCCGCAGGGACTCGTCGTCGCCACGACGAGCGACATGCTGTACCTGATCGATCGCGGCACCGGAACCGTCCGGGACCATCTCGAGCTGCCCGGGACCGTCGTCGGCACGCCGGCCACCGATGGCCACCGCCTGTATCTGGCGACGATGAACGGGCTGATCGTCGCGATCGACCTCGCGACATGGATGACGGCCTGGGATCGCACCGCCGGGGACGCGGTGTACGGCGCGCCGGCGCTCGTCGGCGACACGCTGTACGTGCTCGCGCGTGACGGACGGCTCTGGATGATCCCGGTGAACGCGCCGGACTCGGCGACGAGTCAGACGCTCGGGATCGTCTCGACCGCTGGACCGACGCCGCTCGCGTCCGGGGTGCTGGTCGGCAGCGTTTCGGGGGAGATCGTCCTGGCCGACCCGCGCACCGGGTCGGTCCTGTGGCGGGCGCAAATCGCCGGACCGATCGAAGAGCCGCCGCTCGTCTACGAGCGCCAGGTGGTGGTGATCGGCGGCCGCGGCAATATTCACACGTACCGATGATGCGCGTGGCTTTGTTGACTGCGATCCTGTTGTGCCCCGGGCTCCCGACGCTCGAGGCACAGGTCATCGGTCGTCAGTGGTCGGTTGTCAGGACTGAAAACCGACTCCCGACGACCGACGACCAACGCGTCTCGTTCCAGCGACGGATTATCCACGTCGGCAAGTGGTTCACCGCGGCCGCCGCGATCGGCTTCACGGCGATGGCGTCGAAGCAGCACGGCTATTCACGACGCGAGTGGGACGCCTTGCTCGAACTCTGCCGGTCCGCCGCAGACGCGTGCGTGCGTGGTTCCGATGGCCGATACCTGCGTGCGGATGCCGAAGCCCTGTTCCAGCGCTCGCGACACTACGACTTGATCGCGAACCGCTGGCTGGTGGGAGCTCAGCTCAGCTTGGTGACCACGACGGCCCTGTTCATCATCGATCTCGATGCCGGGGGCGGACCGGAGAATATTCCGTATCCGTCACAGATTCGGGTGGGCCCGGTTGGAAGCGGGGCGGGCGTGGAGATGCGGTTTGCCTTCTAGAATTTCGAATTGCGGTTTGCGGATTGCGGATTTGATGGGGTAGTTTTTCAATTCGCAATCCGCAATCGCAAATCCGCAATGTTATCCCACCCTAAAGAGCTCGAATCCTCTTTCGTATCGCGTCACTATCCGTTCTCTATAGGCCGCATGCTCGCGCCGCTCCAACGCGGGGTCGGTGGAGATCATGACGCCGGCCGCCACGCGTGCCGCTTCGAGCAGCGCCAGATCGGTTTCCAGGTTCGCGTAGCGCAACGCGAGGCCGCCCGATTGGCGCGCGCCGGTGAGCTCGCCCATGCCGCGCTCCTGCAGGTCCAGCTCGGCGATCTTGAATCCATCGGTCGTTTCACAAAACGCCTGGAGCCGCGGCGCCGCTTCCGGTGAGTCGGACAGCAGGATGCAGTGACCCATCGCTTCCCCACGCCCGATCCGCCCCCGCAGCTGGTGCAACTGGGCCAGCCCGAATCGCTCCGCGTGCTCGATCAGCATCACCGTCGCATTGGCGACGTCGATGCCGACCTCGATGACGGTCGTCGCGACCAGAATCTGGACCTGGTTGTCGCGAAACGCGCGCATGGTCGCATCGCGCTCCTCGACCTTCAGCCGGCCATGCACCAGGCCGACGCGGAACTCGGAGAAGGTTTTTCCGAGCTTCTCGGCCATCGTCGTGGCCGCCTTGAGATCGGCGCGCTCCGATTCGTCGATCACCGGATAGATGACGTAGGCCTGTCGCCCCGCGGCGCACTCCGAGCGGATGAACTCGTAGATCTTGGCGCGCGCGGCATCGGTGCGCAGCGCCGTCTTCACCGCGCCCCGGCCCGGCGGGCGCTCGCGGATCTGCGTGACATCGAGATCGCCATAGAACGTGAGGGCCAGGGATCGGGGAATAGGAGTTGCCGTGAGCAGGAGCACATCAGGCGCGTCGCCCTTCTCGACGAGGGCGGCGCGCTGCTCCACGCCAAACCGGTGCTGCTCGTCGATCACGGCCAGCCCGAGCCGGTGAAAGGTCACCGACTCCTGAATCAGCGCGTGGGTGCCGACGACGATACGGGGCGCGCCCGTCGCAATGCGCTGGCGCGCCGCCGTCTTTTCCGCCGCGCTCATGCGGCCGAGCAACAGCTCGGGCCGAATGTCGAGCGGCTGGAGCAGGCGGGTCAATGTGGCGGCGTGCTGTTCCGCGAGCAGCTCGGTGGGCGCCATGATCGCCGCCTGAAAGTCGTTCTCGGCGGCGAGCAGCATCGCGAACAGCGCGACGACCGTCTTGCCGGTGCCCACGTCGCCCATCAGGAGCCGGTGCATGCGCAGTGGCGCCGTCATGTCGTCGGTGATGTCCCGAACCGCGTGGCGCTGATCGGCGGTCAGCTCGAACGGCAGATGCTTCTTGAGCCGCGTGGTCAGCTCGCGCTTCAGCTCGAACCGGATGCCGGCGCGCGAGCGCTTGGCGAGATGGCGGGCCCGCGCCTGCACCAGCTGCTGATCGAACAGCTCGTCGAACGCCAGCCGGCGACGGCCCAGCTCGGCTTCGTCGACGCGCTTGGGGCGATGCATCAGCTCGAGCGCTCGACGCAGCTCGATGAGGTCGTGCTTCGTCCGGAATGCGGCGGGGTGAGGATCGCTGACGAGCGGCAGCAGCGCGTCGAGATGTTGCTGCACGAGCTGGCGGATTTGTCGGTGCGTCAGGCCTTCGGTCGCGGGATATACGGGGAGCACCAACCCGGGGTCTCCCCCGCTGCTCTCGTCATCGGGCTCCGCGAGCACGATGAACTCGGTCGGCACGAGCTGCTTGCCGTGGTAGTAGCGCACCGGTCCCGTCACGAGCAGCAGCTGGCCCTTCTTGATCTGCCGCTCGAGAAAGGGACGGCCCGGCCAGGCGCATTCGAGTAGGCCGCTCTCGTCCTTCAGGACCGCGCGGAA
>DASTDR010000215.1:0-5707 GCA_035710265.1 Gemmatimonadales bacterium
CACGGCTGGACGCTCGACGGGATCGAGATCCTGGAACTGATCGTACCGGCAAAAACCCTCGCTCCCGACCGCCAGTACACAATGTTTCATCCCTCGGAGGTCGAGCTCACCGAGACCACGCGCGCGGTGTTTGCCGCCGTCGACCGGATCAAACCCACCCGCGTCGTCCTCGACTCCGTAGGAGATCTGCGCATGCTGGCCCAGTCGCCATTGCGCTACCGGCGCCAGATCATCGCCCTGAAGCAGTTCCTGAGCGGCAAGGGCGTCACCGTGCTCATGGTGGATGATCCGCGCGCCGAAGTGGCCGACCTCGCGATCGCCAGCATCGCGAGCGGAATCATAACGCTGGATCGCGAGGCGACCGAATACGGTGCGTTTCGGCGCCGGCTCCAGGTCCTGAAGATGCGGGGACGCGAGGTGCGCGAAGGCTACCACGATTTCCGCATCCGCCGCGGCGGGCTCGAGGTCTACCCGCGCCTGGTGGCGGCCGAGCATCTCACCTCGTATGCGCGCGAGTCGGTCAAGAGCGGACTCAAAGAACTCGATGCGCTGCTGGGTGGTGGCCTCGCCCGCGGGACCAGTACCTTGATCCTCGGTCCGGCGGGCACGGGTAAGTCGTCGCTGGCCGCCCAGTACGCCCGCGCGGCGGCGACGCGCGGCGACCATGCGGCCATTTTCCTGTTCGACGAGGCGATTCCAACGTTCCTCGAGCGCTCGCGCGGGCTCGGATTCGACGTCCAGCCGCTCGTGGACAACGGAACGCTCACGTTGCGCCAGATTGATCCCGCGGAGCTGTCGCCCGGCGAGTTTGCGTACTACGTCCGGAGCATGGTCGAGCAGCTCGATACCCGCATCGTCGTCATCGATAGCCTCACGGGATACCTGAACGCGATGCCGAGCGAGCGGCTGCTCGCGATCCACCTGCACGAGCTGCTCACCTACCTCGGCGCGCAGGGCGCCACGACGATCATGCTCATGGCGCAGCACGGCCTGGTCTCCGCGAATGCCGAGTCCCCTGTCGACGCCAGTTACCTGGCGGACACGGTAGTGCTGCTACGCTTCTTCGAATCGTTCGGCGAGTTGTCGATCGCGATTTCCGTCATCAAGAAGCGCACCGGCGTTCATGAGCGGGCGATTCGCGAACTCCGGTTCGATAATAGCGTCATTACGATCGGGACGCCGATCAAGAACTTTGTCGGCGTGTTGAGCGGAGCCCCGCAGCTCGTGTCCAGAGGCAGTCGATCCGACCCATGAAGTCGCGGGTGCTGCTGCTGCCCCCCACCGCGCGCGACGCCGAGCTCAGTCTCGAGATTCTCCGTGAGGCCGACCTCACGGGGCACGCGTGCCCGGGCATCGACGAATTGTGCCGGGAAATCGAGACGGGCGTGGGGGCGGTGCTGCTGACCGATATGGCACTGGGCGAGACCGATCCACAGCCGCTCGTGGAGCTGATCCAGCGGCAGCCCCCGTGGTCCGATCTGCCGATCGTCTTGCTGTCACCGCTGGGGTCCAATTCTCCCACCGCAACCTGGGCCATGGAAGCCCTTGGCAACGTGACGGTGCTCGAGCAGCCCGTGCGCGTGTTGACCCTGGTGAGCGCGTTGCGCACGGCGATCAAGGCCCGGCTGCGCCAGTACGAGTTGCGCGACCGCATGGAGGCGCTGCACCACTCGGACAGGCAAAAGGACGAGTTCCTCGCGACGCTGTCGCACGAGCTGCGCAATCCGCTCGCGCCGATCCGGAACGCCCTCCACATTCTGCGGCTCGCCGGATCCGACGAGCAGACCCGCACGCGCGTCATCGACACGATGGAACGCCAGACGGCGAATGTGATCCGGCTCGTCGACGATCTGCTCGAGCTGTCGCGGATCAACGAAGGCCGCATCGCCTTGCGCAAGGAGCGGATCAAGCTGCAGTCCGTGCTGCGCAGCGCGCTGGAGACGAGCGCCCCGCTCATCGAGTCCGCCGGACACGAGCTGATCATCGACCAACCGGTCAAGCCCATTCTGCTGTTCGCCGACCCGGTGCGCCTGGTTCAGGTGATCGCGAACCTGCTCAACAACGCGGCCAAGTATACGGAACGGGGCGGGCGGGTCGTGCTCACCGCGCGGGCCGAGAACGGCGAGGCGATCGTCTCCGTTCGGGACAACGGCATCGGCATACCGCACGACATGCTCGGGCGGATCTTCGACATGTTCGTGCAGGTAGACACGTCGCTCGAGCGTTCGCGCCATGGCCTGGGCATCGGGCTGACGCTGGTCAAGCGGCTCGTCGTCCTGCACGGCGGACGGGTGGAAGCGCGGAGCGAGGGACAGGGGCAGGGCAGCGAGTTCATTGTGCGGCTGCCGGCATTTGCGGATCAACGGATGGCGCGGGGAGAACAAGCGCCGCAACCCGCCGCGGTGGCGTACGACCGGCGGCACGGCGAGCATGCGCGGTTTCGCATTCTCGTCGTCGACGACCATCACGATGCGGGCGACAGTCTGGCGACGCTCCTGCGCTTGCTGGGGCACGAGGTGCGCGTCGCCTACGACGGGCCGGCCGCGCTGGAGGTAGCCCGAAGCTTCGAGCCGCAGGTGGGCCTGCTGGATATCGGCATGCCGGGCATGGATGGGAACGAGCTCGCCCGGCGGCTGCGCCATGATCTTGGGCTCCAGGAACCCCTCTTGATCGCGCTTACCGGGTTCGGCCGGGACCAAGACCGCCAGCAGTCGCGCGCTGCGGGATTCAACGCCCATCTCGTGAAGCCGGTGGATATCGCGGCGCTCAACGCGCTGCTGACCGAACGGTTCGGTACGCCGTCGTGAAGCTGCGCGTGCCGCTGGTGCTCCGCCTCGCCTGGACGAGCATCCAGGGTTGGTCCAAAGACAACGTGCCGCGCCTGGGCGCCTCGCTCGCCTATTACACGTTGTTCGCGGTATCACCTATTCTCGTCATCGCGATCGCCATTGCGGGCTCGGTATTCGGTGAGGAAGCGGTCCGGGGCCAGATCGTGACGGAAATCGACGGACTGGTCGGGCGCCAGGGTGCCGAAGCGATTCAGACGATTTTGCAGGGCGCGCACCAAAATCGCAGCGGCACGCTGGCTGTGCTGATCGGAACGGTGACGCTGATCCTCGCGGCGAGTGGTGCGTTTCTCGAGCTCCAGCACGCGCTGAATACCATCTTCCGCGTGAAAACCGACGCGAAGAAATCGGGATTGCAGCGCCTGCTGCTCAGCCGGCTCCGCTCGTTCGGACTCGTCGTCTCGATCGGATTCCTGCTGATGGTGTCGTTGCTGGTGAGCGCCGGGGTCTCAGCCCTGTCGGCGCGCTTGCAGGACATTCAGCTCATGGGCCCCTGGCTGCTGAAAGCGCTCGACGTGAGTGTTTCGCTCGCCGTCATGACGCTGCTGTTCGGCCTGATCTATCGGTATCTTCCCGACGTGCGGCTCGCGTGGCGCGACGTGTGGACCGGCGCATCCGTCACCTCGCTCCTGTTCTCGGTCGGCAAGTTCCTCATCGGGCTGTACCTCGGGCAGTCGAGCGTGGCGTCGAGCTACGGAGCGGCCGGATCGATCGTCGTGCTGCTGGTGTGGGTCTATTACTCGGCGCAGGTGATCCTGCTCGGAGCGGAATTCACCCGCGTCTTTGCCGAGCAGCGGCGCGGAGCGCCGCCGCCGCCGAACAATCTCGCGCGCCGCGACCCGGGCGCGCATCCGTCGGCGCCCCCTCCTCAGGGTTAACCCGAAGGGTCGAGGAACTCCGCGTGGAACGCGGGGTCATGAACGCATGGCGAAATGCGAAGTTTGCGGCAACGACTATTACCTGTCATTCGACGTCGTCCGCGACGGGACCGCCTATACCTTCGACAGCTTCGAGTGCGCGATCCACAAGCTCGCTCCCACGTGCGATCACTGTGGCTGCAAGATCATCGGCCACGGGATCGAAGCGGATGGGACGTTTTACTGTTGCGCGCACTGCGCTCGGGAAAGTGGCGTCACGACGGTCGCCGATCACGGCTAACGAGTGGAGGGCTGATGGCACGATACGGACGGGCGGCCAGCAAGCGTGTGGAGAGCGCGATGCGGCGCCGCAAACGGGGAACGTTGCGGAGCGGCCGGGGCGGCAAGGGCGGGCGCGTCACGAGCCGCAAGCAGGCGATCGCGATCGGGCTTTCCGAAGCGCGGCGTAAGGGAGCCAAGGTGCCGAGCAAGCGCGGATCGCGGCCCTAGATTCTTGACAGCCGTCGAGTCGGGGCGCCTTCTTTCAGGCGCCCTGGATTGTTTCACGAGGACAACAAACGCATTGCCCCTGTGTTGCTTGTGCGGACAGACGGTTACCGAGTCTGAGACTGAACCCGTCACATTGCTGGGCGGATCCACGCCGGGGATTCTCTGTCACGAGGCGTGTTTGACCGAGCGCGACGCCGTACGCGCGGCTCCAGTGTCCGTGCCGAGGCCGCCCAACGGGGACATCCTGCTCGCGGCGATCGTCGAATCGTCGGACGACGCCATTATCAGCAAGACGCTCGACGGCATCATTACGTCGTGGAACCGCGGCGCGCAGCGCGTGTTCGGTTACACGGCCGAAGAAGCCATCGGACAGCCGATCATGATGCTGATCCCCCAGGACCGCCAGCACGAAGAAACGATGATCCTCGACCGGCTGCGGCGCGGGGAGCGCATCGAGCACTACGAAACGGTCCGCGTCACCAAGGACGGCCGGTTAGTTGATATCTCGGTTTCCATTTCGCCCGTGCGGGACGAGACGGGGCGAATCATCGGAGCGTCGAAGGTCGCGCGCGACATTACCCTCCAGAAACAGCTCCTGCGCGAGATGCGCGAGGGGGACGCCCGCAAGAACGAGTTCCTGGCGCTGCTGGCGCACGAGCTCCGCAACCCGCTCGGCCCGATCCGCCACGCGGTCAAAATCCTGCGGGCACGGGCACCGAGCCCAGAAGAGCTGACGTGGGCGACGAGCATCATCGACCGGCAGACCGAGCACATGACGCGGCTCGTGGATGACCTGCTCGACGTGTCGCGGATCACCCGCGGGACGATCGAGCTGCGGCGAGAGCGCGTGGACCTGGCGGCGATTTTGAAGGCCGCGGTCGAAGCGAGCAGCGCGCTCATGGAGCGCCATCACCACCAGCTCAAAGTCACCGCGCCTTCCCAGCCGATCTACGTCGAGGGCGACGTCACCCGCCTGACTCAGGTGGTGACGAATCTGCTGGACAACGCCGCCAAGTACACCGATCCCGGCGGCAAGGTGTGGCTCTCGGGTGAACGCGACGGCGACATGGCGGTCATTCGCGTCAAGGATTCGGGCATCGGCATTCCCTCGGAGGTGCTGCCGCGGATCTTCGACATGTTCACGCAAGCGGGATTCGCGCTCGATCGTTCGCAGGGCGGGCTCGGCGTCGGCCTCGCACTCGTCGAGCGGCTCGTCCGACTCCACGGCGGCACGGTCACGGCCTACAGCGCGGGCGAGGGGCACGGTAGTCAGTTCTCGGTCAGGCTGCCGATTGCGCCTGCGCAGCGAACGGCGGAGCCCGAGCGAACCGAAACCCAGCTGCCGACAGCCGGGAACCGGTGCCGCGTGCTGGTGGTGGATGATAACGTCGACTCCGTCGACAGCCTCGCGATGCTGCTGCGGATGATGGGGCATGAGGTCGCGACGGCAAGCGACGGGGAATCGGCGTTGACGAAGGCCGAGGAATTCAAGCC
>DASTDR010000216.1:0-12881 GCA_035710265.1 Gemmatimonadales bacterium
TGGCGCGGAATGGTCAGCGTCTTGGTCCGCGCCTTGGAGCGCAGGCCTTCCGGCGTGACGCCCCAGCGCCGTGCCACGACTTCCTGCACGCGGTCGATGCTCGGCGCCGAACCGCTGGAGCTGCCGTAGCCCATCCCTTCCTCGCCCTGGCGGATCTTGTCCGACAGCGCTTCGCGGGCCAGCTCGATCGTGACCTCGCGATTCTTGAGCGAGGCGAACAGCAGCAGCTTGATGATGCACCCTTCGAGCTCCCGCACGCTTGAACGGATATGCTCGGCGATGAACCGGAGCACGTCGTCCGGAATCGTCAGCTCGAGATGATCCTGCTCCGCCTTTTTCCGGAGGATGGCGACGCGGTGCTCGAGGTCGGGATGCCCGATGTCGGCGACCATTCCCCACTCGAACCGGGAAATCAGGCGCTCCTCGAGCCCCGGGATCTCTTTGGGCGGCCGGTCGGAGGTCAGCACGATCTGCTTGTGCGCCTCGAACAGCGCGTTGAAGGTGTGGAAGAACTCCTCCTGGGTCATTTCCTTGCCTTCCAGGAAATGCACGTCGTCCACGAGGAGCAGATCCACGTCGTTGCGGTAGCGCCGGCGGAACTCGGACATCGTGCGCGCGTGAATCGATTCGATCACGTCGTTGATGAACTGCTCAGCGCCGAAGTACTGCAGCCGCGTCTCCGGGTTTTTCTCGAGCACGGCGTGCGCGATCGCTTGCATCAGGTGCGTCTTCCCGAGCCCGGTCGCGCCGTAGATGAAGAGCGGGTTGTAGGTCTTGCCCGGCGCTTCGGCGACCGCGTGCGCCGCGGCGGCGGCGAGCTCGTTCGACTTCCCGATGACGAACGTCTGGAACGTGTAGCGCTCGTTGAGCGGCGTCGTCGCGACGGCCGACGCGGTCGCGGTCGTGCCGGCGTGCTCGCGCGGGGCGACGAAGAAATCCATCTGCGGCCGGCGCTGCCGGTCTTCCTGGACCCGGAACACGACCGTCGTCGGCTTGCCGAGCACGCGCTCGGCCGCGCGCGCGAGCAGACCGGCGTGCTTCGACTCGTTCCACTCGGCCGCGAATTGATCGGGCGCGCCGAGTATCAGTCGGCCTTCGTCGAGCGCAATGGGCTCGGATGGCTCGAGCCATGTGCGGACGGTCGCCTCCGGAAGTTCACGTCGAGCTTCTTCGAGGAGGCGCTTCCAAGCTTCGTTTACCGATTGCTCCATTACGATTCTGAAAAAGGTGGGCTGTCCAACAAGGGCGGGGCGAAGCTACGGGCCGTGTGTGGAAAAGTCAACCTTGACCGTTGCGTCGCGAGCCGGGTAACTTTCCCGGCCTTACGCGAGGAATTTATGGGTCCGACGTATCGGCCGAGAAATCGGCGACGCATCAATAAGCACGGGTTTCGCGCGCGGATGAAAACCGTTTGGGGCCGCGCGACACTGTCCCGCCGGCGCAAGAAGGGCCGCAAGCGTCTCGTCGTCAGTATTCCATCCAAACACCGGAGCCGGTAAACGAGCGAGCGGTACCCGCGCCGCGTGCGCATCACGCGCGGCTCGGAGCTCATAGCCTGCTCACAAGCGGGGCACCGGCGACGCACTCAGCACCTCGATCTGGTCTGGCGTCACAATGACTCGGGTCACGCACGTCTCGGACTCATTGTCCCGCGGCATCAATCATCGGCCGTGGCGCGCAATCGCCTGCGGCGACGCCTGCGCGAGATCTTGCGACGCGACGTGGTGCGCGCGCTGCCCGCGATCGATCTCGTGATTCGCGCGAAGCGCTCGGCGTACACTGCCTCGTTTGCGAGTCTTCGCGCCGAATTGACCGGTGCCGTGGAGACGCTGACATGACGCTGCAACGAGTGCCGCGACTTTTCGTACTGGCATTCATTCGCGGGTACCAGCTCACGCTGTCGCACCTGGTGTTCACGCAGTGTCGCTTCGAACCGTCGTGCTCGCGCTACACGTACGAAGCGGTGGAGCGCTACGGCGCGCTGAAAGGTTCGTGGCTTGGAATCAAGCGGATCGCCAAGTGTCATCCGTTTCACGTGGGCGGGTATGATCCCGTCCCATAACGTCCAGACGCCTAGCCGCCGAGACGCCGGAGAATAATGGACCGACAGCGCGTGGTTCTCGCGGTCTTCCTGATGCTGGTCGTGTGGCTGGCGCCGATGCTCATTTGGCCGCCGAAACAGACGGCCAGACAGCCGTCCGGTCTGACGGTCGACAGCACCGCGCGACCGAGCGCCGTGGATACGATCCGCCACGAACCTCCGGCCGTCCGGCCGTCCGGCCGTCCGGCCGTCGCGGAGTCCGACGATACCGGCCGCGTCATTTGGGTGACGTCTCCGTTATACCGGTTGGGGTTCAGCACCCGCGGCGGCCGTGTGGTCTCCGCTGAACTGCTGAAATACCAATCGTTTGCTGCGGGTGACTCGGCCGAGCCGGTGGAGCTCGTTCCGCATGGCGGCGCCTTTCTCGGCCACCGACTCGCGCTGCCCGGTGGCGACACGGTGTCCCTGGCGGACTGGAGCTTCCAGGCCACGGATGCACCCGGTGTGGTGGTGTACGCCGGCCAGGGGAGCAAGACGCTGCGCTTCGAGGCTCAGCGCGGCGGCTCTCGGGTGACGCTCGAATACCGCTTCCGGCCGGATGAGTACCGCTTCGACGTTGTGGGATCGGTGACGGGCCTGGGCTCGAGCGGCGCCGTGCTGCTCGTCGATCTTGCCGACGGCCTGCGCTCGGTGGAGAAGGACACGCTCGACGACTACCGGAACTTCTCGATCGTGACCAAAGCGTCGAAGAGCGAGCGCACCGATTTCTCGAAGCTCGATCCCGGTGAGCGCATGCTGTTCGACGGGCCGTTCGAATGGGTCGGTGTCAAATCGAAGTACTTCTTCACCGCGGCGCTCGCGTTCGACGAGGGGCAACCGCGGTTCGGCGGGGCGATTGCGGTGGGCGGGCTCCGGACCGGGAAGGCCGCGTCGCGCGCGCGGGTGACGATGACGATGCCGGTCGCGCCCGCGGGCAGCTTCAGCTACCAGGTCTACACGGGGCCGCTCGAATACCGGCAGCTGAGTCAGCTGGGCCACGGCTTGGACGACGCCAATCCGTACGGCGGGATCTTCCGGCCCATCATCCAGCCCGTCTCGGGCTTCGTCCTGAACATCCTGCTGTGGATGCATGAGAAGCTGAGCCTGGCGTACGGCTGGGTGCTCATTCTGTTCGGCATCATGGTGCGGATTGCGCTGTGGCCGCTGAACCAGAAGGCGATGGAAGCGGGCATCCGGATGCAGGCGGTGGCGCCGCTCATCAAGGAGATCCAGGACAGGCACAAGAACGAGCCCGAGCGGCTCCAGCGCGAAATGCTGCGCATTTATCGCGAGCACAAGGTGAATCCCTTCGGCGGCTGTCTTCCCATGCTGCTGCCGATGCCGGTGCTGTTCGCGCTGTTCTTCGTGTTCGGGAATACGATCGAATTCCGCGGCGTGCCGTTCTTCTGGCTGCCGGACCTTTCACGGCCAGATCCCTACTACATCATTCCGATCTTGATGGGTCTGTCGATGTTTGGGCTGTCCAAGGTGGGGCAGATCGGGGTTCCGCCGAATCCGCAGACCAAGATGTTGCTGTACTTCATGCCGGTCTTCATGACGGTGCTGTTCCTGAATTTTGCGTCCGGCTTGAACCTCTACTATGCGGCGCAAAACATCTTCAGCATTCCGCAGCAATACCTCATCGCGAAGCGCCGCCTGCGCGAAGCGCCCGTATCCGCGGGAGGAGCGCGCGTAGCGACGCCCGCCAAGACCTAGCTGCTCTCCGACCCCATCGCCGCGCTGGCGACGCCCCCGGGCCGCAGCGCGCTTGCCCTGATCCGTCTTTCGGGCGCCGGAGCCTTCGACGTCGCCGCCCGCTGTCTCGAACCCTTTCAGCCCGACCCGCCGCGCACGGTGTTCCGCGCGCGGCTGCTGCACCCCGACGCGCGCGCGCCGGTGGACGACTGCCTCGCCGTCTGTTTTCGCGCGCCGCATTCGTACACGGGCGATGATCTGGTCGAGATCTCGACGCACGGTGGATTAGTGGTGCCGGCCGCCGCGCTGGCCGCGCTCGTCGCCGCGGGAGCACGTCCCGCTGAGCCGGGTGAGTTCACGCGCCGCGCGGTGCTCAACGGCAAGATGGATCTGCTCCAGGCCGAGGCCACGGCTGATTTGATCGACGCCGGATCGCCCGCGCAGCAACGCCGTGCCCTGCGGCAGCTCGAGCGAGGCCTGTCCGACCGCTTGGCCGCGCTGCGCAGCGAGATTCTGGAGCTCGAGGCGCTGATCGCCTACGACATCGATTTTCCGGAGGAAGATGAAGGTCCGGTGTCACCGGAGCGGGTACGTCGGGCGTGGAACGTGGTACGTGGGCGTGTAGCCGATCTCCTGAGAACCGCCCCTGAGGGCGAGCGCCTCCGGGAAGGCGCGCTGCTCGTGATTGCGGGCCGGCCCAATGCGGGAAAGTCATCGTTGTTCAATGCGCTGCTCGGCACCGAGCGCGCGATCGTCACCGAGATTCCGGGCACGACGCGCGATGCGATCGAGGCGCACGCGGTGATTGAGGGATTCCCGTTCCGGCTCGTGGACACGGCGGGGTTGCGGGACAGCGACGAACGAATCGAGCGCCTCGGCATCGAAATCTCGAAACGCTACCTCGAAACTGCCGATCTGATTCTGTTTTGTCGGGACAGCGAAGCAGACGAGCTCCCCGACGTCGGACGGACGCCGGTGGTGGAAGTCGTGACCAAAGGAGATTTGCCCAACCGGCCGTCAGGCCGTCCGCCCGTCCGACCGTCCGTTTCCGTCGTCACGGGGCAGGGTCTTGCCGAGTTGCGCCGCCAGCTGGCGGAAGTGGCCTTCGGCCGGCTCCTGGCGCTGGGGGACGTCGAGCCCGTCGTCACACACGCGCGTCACCGGGTGGCGCTCGAGCGAGCCGCGCTGGAGCTGGACAGCTTCTGGAGCGCGCGGGACTCGGGGGTGGACGCGGCCGCCGCGGCGACGCATCTGCGCGCGGCGGTGCTCGCGCTCGATGACCTCATCGGCGCGGTTACGCCGGAGGATGTGCTCGACCGTGTGTTCGGGGCGTTTTGCGTGGGGAAGTGAGCGCTTCCATCATGGTGCGGGCCTTGGCCAGCGTTTCCTCGTACTCCGCGGCCGGCTCCGAATCCCACACAACGCCGGCCCCCGCGTGAAACGTCGCCATGCCGTCCCGCAGCACGACTGTGCGGATCGGAATATTGAAATCCATCGAGCCCGTGAGCGACACGTAGCCGATCGCGCCGCAATACACGCCGCGCGGCGCTCGCTCGAGCTGCGCGATGATCTGCATCGCCCGGATCTTCGGCGCGCCGGTAACGGATCCGCCGGGAAACGCCGCCCGCAGCAGGTCGAACGCGTCCCGATCGTCCGCCAGAACTCCGGTCACCGTAGACACGAGATGATGCACCGTCGCGTGCGACTCGAGCGCGAACAGCTTCGGCACCGTGACCGACCCCGGCCGGCACACTTTACCCAAATCGTTGCGTAGCAGGTCCACGATCATCACGTTCTCGGCGCGGTCCTTCTCGCTCTCGAGCAGCTCGCGCGCGAGCGTGCCGTCCCGCGCGGGCGTCGCGCCGCGCGGGCGCGTGCCCTTGATGGGCCGCGCCTCGGCGAGCCGCGTGCCGACGTCGAAGCGCAGGAACCGCTCCGGCGAGACGCTCGTGACGACCGTACCGGCGAACTCGAGGTATGCGCCGAACGGCGCCGGGTTACGCGCGCGCAGCCGTCGATACAGCGCGAGCGGGGATCCCCGGAACGGCGCTTGAAAGCGCTGCGCCAGGTTGACCTGATAGACGTCGCCCGCGGCGATGTACTCGCGAATGCGCGACACGCCGGCCTCGTACTCGGCACGCGTGACGTTGGGCTCCGGCGGCTTCTGCACCGGTGCCGGGTCATCCCGGACGGCGGGTGCCGCCGTCGCCAGTCGCTGCTGCACCCAGAGGGCCCGCGCGGCCGCGCGCCGATCACTTTGCCCGCGCCCGCCCTCCTCGATTCCCGTCGAGATCAGCCACGCTTTCTCTTCGAGATGGTCCCACGCAATGACCCAGTCGTACAACGCCAGCAGCACGTCGGAGATCTGCGGCGTCAGCGCATCCGCGGCCGGGCGGACCACACGCTCGAGCTCCGCGCCCCAGTCGTAGCTCAGGTAGCCCGCGATGCCTCCCTGGAAGGGCGGCAGTCCGGGAAGTGGAGGGCGGGAGTGGCGGCGCAGCAACGCACGTGCTTCGTCCGGCGTGCGCGCGATGGCGACTGGATCGGCAGTGAGAAACGAGTACCGGCCCAAGAGTCCCTGGGCCGAGCTGTCGAGAAAGAGGACATAGGGAAGTGCACTGCAGCGTACGCAGGTGCCGAAAGGGTCGGGCGTCGGCGTGAGTGGGACGGCGAGGGTCACGGCCCTACGAACTTCTTGGTGGTCCCGCGCAGCGCGCTGGGTTCGCCCCCGGCGCCCGGCCGCCAGAGTGCCGTCCGCTCGATCAGTCTGGCGAGCTCGAAATCACTTGCCGTTATCCCACCCGCGCTATGCGTCCAGAGCTTGACCTGCACTTTCCCCCAGCTCACGGCCAGATCGGGGTGATGATCCGCGGCCTCGGCGACAAAGCCGATCGCATTGACCAGCATGAGCGTCGTGGGCCAGCCGTCGGTCGCATACTCGCGCACGATCGCGTCCCCCCCGCTTCCCGCCTCGAGTCGCCAGGTGGGAAGGCTTTTGAGCTGCGCGGTGACATCCGCGGGGGACAGTTTAGTCGAGGCTTTCACGGTAGCTCGCTGATTGGCCGAAGTTTTCCTCTACCTCGACCTCGATGGTCTTGAGGTGCGCGCCGTCGGCGCCGAGCTCGGCTCGGAACCGGCCGGCGAGATACTGCGCCAGCATCTCGACCGTGGTATTTGGGATCGGCAGGATCACGCAGTCGCCGGCGGGAAAGACATAGCGCGGCTGGCCGGCGAACGCGACGTGCACGCTGCCGTTCCGCTCCGCGATGTCGAGCTTGGGATTGTCGCGCGGGAGCAGCACCCGGTGGTCGAGCTCGGCGGTAAGGGCGCGCATGATCTTCTTCACAGCCGAAAAATCGACCACGAACCAGCTGGCGGGATCGAGCCCGCCTTCTACCAGGAGGCTCGCGCGGTAGTTGTGGCCATGAAGCTTCTCGCAGCGGTGGCCGGCGAACGTGATGAAATGCGCGGCCGCGAAGACCAGGTCTTCTTTGGTGATGGCTACCTTGAATTCGCCGGAAGTACTCATGCGTCCGTAATCTACTCGGGGGGAGTCGCCTCGCCGGTCGCTACCCGCCAGACCTCGTCCGCGAGCCATTCCAGGCGCTGCTGGGCATAATCGAGCTCCGCGGGGCTCATCGCCTTGGCGCGGCGCGCGATCTCACGCGCATGACCCAGGAGCTCATCGAGCACCTCGCGCAGCGGCTGGTTGACCCGGCGCTCGGGCCCCCCTCCCCCTCCTCCTCCCCCTCGCCTCGCCCCGCCGCCGGGTGGCGCCGGGCCCGAGAGGCCTGAAGGCGCCTGCTTCTTTCCGCGCGGGCTCACGCCGTCTGGATACCGGCAGCCCGGTCGTCGGCCTGGCGCAGCTCTTCCACGGCCGCCCGGACCGTCGATGCGGCGCCGTGTTCGGCGAAGTAGCTCTCGACCAGCCGCAGACCGAGGTAGTAACCGGAGCGTTCCGGCAGCACCTTGCCCGCGAGGAGCCGCGCTGCGGGGCTCATGCCGCCCGAGAGATAGCGCAGCCTGAGGCCCAGTCCGGAGCTCTCGAGGTCGGCTGCGGATGCGCGGCGCAGGAACGCATCCAGCTCGCGCAGGCGGCGGTACTGGCGCCGGTTGTATCCGAAATACTCCCAGGGGTCGTAGCCCGGCGCGACGGCCTGTGACGCGGCGATGGCCACGCCTTCGTTGACCACGAGCTCGCGCAGCGTGGCGCGAGAGCCGAGTTCCCATCCGTCGTAGAAGCCGCCGAGCTCGCTCACGAGCCGCCGCATCGCCGAACGGCTCGACGGTGACGTGTAGCGCAACGCGTGGGCGACTTCATGCGCGATCCAGAGCGGTAACAGCTGGGGCGAGAGTCCCATCCCGTACGACTGCGCGTTGGCGCGGCCGGTGAAATGCTCGAGACAGACGAACGCGATCCCGCGCCCGCCCACGACGAGCTCGCCGGCATTCGCCGCACCCACGCCCACCATCACGTACAGATCGACCGGGCAATCGGCTTCCAGTAACTCGATGGAGCGGCGCAGCGCGTCCTCTGCCAGCGCGACGACATCGACGTCCTCGAGCAGCCGCTTCAGATCGCCGCGGTCAGCCCGCACGGCGGCGGCGATGATCGGCTCCGCGTGAGGCGACGACGGGTCGAGCACGTAGTTCTGCCAGTACGCGCTCAGGATGGCACGATGGCGATCGAGATACTCGTGGTATGCTGCGGTTGGATCGGACGCGGTGAGCGTCGCCAGGAATTCGGGAACGAGATTGACGAGCATGGCGCGGTTGCCGCACCCAATCTGGGAACGGGTCCGCGCGCTGACAAGCGTCGTTCAGCGAATGGTGATGTCGAGTGCGACCGACTCCGACTTGACATTTCGCGTCAGGTCAGTCACCGCCACGGTCACGCGATAGCGCCCGGCGGCGAGCTTGTCGGGCTCGATCGCGAGCCGTTCGCGCGCGATGCTGAACTCGTTGTCGCGCTCGAACTCGAACACGACCGGCCGGCCAGCTCCAAACAGCCGCGCGAGCGCCGACTGGATCGGCGCGAAGGTGTAGCGCACCTGATAGTGCGAGCGATTCCCGCGATCGAGCCCCAGCCCGTAGACCTCGACGTACGCCGCGAGCGGTGCGCCGGCGCGGAACGAGAGGTCGGCCGGCATGCCGCGCAGCGCGGTCTCGCGGTCGGGCAGGGGACCGTCGTGGCTCGCCCCGATCGGCGCGAGCACGAGAGAAGACAAATCGAGCTCGACGAGTGAGAACATCGGCACGGTGACGGCTTCGCGGATTCTTCCCAGCACGCCGGCAGAATCGACGTCGAGGCCAAGATCGTATTGTCCCGGCGGGACGGTCAACTGCAGCAAGCCGGGGCCCGCGGTTCTCAACGGGATACGGTCGCTGTTCCAGAGCACCACCGCTGCGGAGTCGCCACTCGACTTGTAGTAGATGTCCGTGAGCCCCAAGTCGGCCCCCATGAACGACGCCGTCCACGCGCGCACCGTGAGCGGCGCAGGCAACGTGGAGCGATCGGTCCGCAGCAGCAGGAACGAGTTGCGCAGCTGCTCGCCGGATGAGGGCCCGAATGACTCGCCTCGCTTGAACCGGACGCTCATGGGACCCGCGGGCGTCCAATACAGCCAGGACTCCGAGTCCCGGGAGCTCAGGCAGGTCTGGTCCACCGGAAGCGTGTAGCCGCGGAAAATGTCCGCGATGCAGTTCGCCCGCGCATCGGGCTTGCCGTGCCGCAGAAACACCAAGCCCTGGGCGGTGAGTCCGGCACGAAGCGCGAGCGGCATGGCGGTGTCCTGCAGCGCTTGCGAATTCAGGACCGCGATCCGCTGGTCGATCATCCGCAGCTCCCAGGAGGGCCCCGGGATCCGGCGGTATTCCGTGACTCGGAATTCGCCGGCCTCCCGCCGGTCGTCGAACGCCTGAAGCGCGCGCGCAGAGGTGGAGTGATAGACCAGCCGTTGCGGATGCAGCAGGCGATACATCCGTCGCACCTCGCGGCGCCTCGCATAGTGCTCCTCGAGCCGCTCGTTCTCCGCGGTCAGCAGATTCGGATCACGCTGTCCCCAGAAGCGCTCGAAGAACGCCCGGCGCTCGCCCGGAGGCGTTGCGTCGTGCCTGGCGATCTCGTCTGGTGAGGCGATGAGCCAGACCTCGTCCCAAAGCGCGCCGCTCCCATCGTCCTCGGCGCGCGTCAGGGCCGAGTCGTGCCAGGCGTAGCCCGCAGCCTTGTCGCCGCGCAGGAATGCCGCCTCGGACCGTCGGAGATAGTTCGCAACGCCTGTATGCCCACGGGTGCCGGCGACTGCCAGCAGGGAATCGGCCCGTGCCCCTTGCTCGAGTGCAATCAACAGCTCTGCGCGGTGCTCGAGCGCCGCCGGATCGTCCGGGTGCCGGGCCAGCGCCGTTTCGGCCCGCCGCCAGATGTCGGGATTCCGGTAGACCTCGCGGAAGCGTTCCCAGGCATCCCGATAGTTCGGCGCGATCGCGAACAACGCCAGCAACGCTTCCCGCGCGATGCGATCGCCATCGTCGCCGCGCAGGTACAGTCCGACCTTCATCTGCCAGTACAGCGGCTCGGGATCCGCCGGCGCCAGGCGCGCGGCGGCGCGGAACTCGGCGAGCGCCGGAAACCGCCCGATCACGGGGCGGGCGTAATGCACTCGACCCAGCGCCATGCGCGCTGCGGGATCGCGGGGATGCTGCTCGACGTGTTGGCTCGCCAGCTTCAACGCCTGGCGCAGGTCGCCCGCCGCCAGCAGCGACTCGATGCGCGTTATCGAGCTGTCTTGGGGAGGTCCGCTCAGCTGCACCACCAGCGCCAGCGCGAGCGAAATCACATCTAGCCCTTGGGCGGCGTGCGCTTTCGGCGGCTGATTTCGGTCAGGAACTTGCGCTCAGCCGGCGTCAGGCTGTCCATCCCGGTTGCATTGATCTTGTCGAGCACGCGATCGACTTCAGCGGCCGCGCGCGCGTCGGGCGCGCTGCGCTTGGTCTGTTTTGCCGACGGCGGTACGCCGCTGCTCCGACTGGCGCGAGGCGGCTGCGTCACCAGCACGCTGGACTCCGCCATCTGCAAGCCGCGGCGCTCGCGGTGCGTGGCCCGCCAGTCCTGCGCTTTCAGATACAGGAGCGCCGCGGCCACGCCGCCCAGATGCGCCAGATGCGCCACGCCGCCGCCCAGCCCGCCGCGGGTCAGCGCGCCGGCCCACGCCAGGGCGAGGTCGAACCCGACGAGGAACGTGATCAGCCATTTGGCCGGAATGGGATCCGGCAGCGGAAACACGAATACAGGGTAGTTGGACCAGTACCAGGCGAAGGCGACCGCGACGCCCATGACGGCTCCGGAGGCGCCCACGATCGTCCCGACCGGCGCCCACTGCATCAACAGGAACGAGAGAGTCGCGCCTCCCAGACCGCAGACGAGATAAAACAGCAGGAACATGCGACTGCCCATGCGGTCTTCGACCGACGGCCCGAACACGTACAGCATGAGCATGTTGAACAGCAGGTGCAGGATATTTCCGTGCAGGAACATGTACGTGAAAAACGTCCACGGCTGCTGCCACGCCTCCATCGGGTTAAACCCGAAGGCGGCGACGTACTTGGGGTCGATCAGCAACGTCTTCTGGATCAGGAAGACCAGAAGGTTGGCGACGAGCAGCCGTCGCACCCAGACTGTCAAACTGTACATCCGCTGCGGGCCCATCTCCCCCTCAGGTTTCCAGGTCATGGCGTCTAGGTTTTATCCCCCTTTTCCCGTCCGGTTGTTCCGGGCGAGACGCGCGATACGCTCGCACAACTCGGGAAAAGGAATCCCCGCTGCCTGCGCGGCCTGAGGGAGCAAACTCGTCCGGGTCATCCCGGGGAGCGAGTTCGCTTCGAGACAGAAGATGTCTCCCTCGGAACTCACGCGAAAATCAATCCGTGAGTAACCGCTGAGCTTCACGGCGCGGTGCGCCATCAGCGCATACTCCTGCAATTGTCGGGCTAGCACCGTATCGATCTTCGCGGGGAAGGTCTCTTCTGACATCCCCGGTGTGTATTTCGTCACATAGTCGAAGAGCTCGTGCTTGGAGACGATCTCCCCCACCGGCAGTGGCACATCCCCAAGCACCCCTACGGTCAACTCTCGCCCCGGGATGTACTGCTCGGCCATTACCTCATCGTCGTAGTGTTCCGCCAGCTTTACCGCATTGTCCAAGTCCTGCGCCTTCTTGACCAGGGTCAATCCCACGGATGAGCCCTGCTTGGACGGCTTCACGATCACCGGCCAGCCCAGCGCCGTACTCACGTCTTCCGGACCCACCGGCGCCATGAACCAGGCCGGTACCGGCACACCCATGGCCCGGAACAGCCGCTTGGACAAGTCCTTATCCATGGCCAGCGCGCTGGCCAGCGGTCCACTGCCGGTGTAGGGCACACCGATGACGTCCAGCACAGCCTGCAGCGTGCCCCCTTCGAGCGCACCCCCGTGGACCGCGAGGAACAGCACCTCCGCCTGACGGACCACGTCCAGTTCCCCCAGCTCCTCAGACAGCATGCGCCGCTCGCGCTCGGCCAGCGCCTCCACGTTCGGGGGAGCGGACCCTACCGTCCCCGCCAGCAGCTCGCGCTCGGCCGCCTGGTCCAGGGGACCCCCGGCGAGGTCCACCACGGCCACAGTATTGTTGCGGCTGCGCAACGCGGAAACGATCTGGGAGGCGCTGGCCAGCGCGACGGCACGCTCTGCGGTCGCGCCGCCGGTGAGCACGGTGATGCGCATCAGCGGAGGCCTGCCAGCTGATGCAACAAATCGTAGCGGGTAACGATGCCGATCACCTTGCCGTTGCGGCGCACCAGCGCTGCCGGCGTGGAGCGCGACAAGAGGGTGGTGAGCAGCGCCACCGGCGCCTCGGGATCGACGACCGGGAACGGCGGATCCATGACGTCCCGCACAGGACTGTCCAGCGTCTTGGGCTGGCCGATGGCGCGCGCCATCAGCGCCTGCTCCGACACCGCGCCAACGCCGTCATCCCCGTCCATGACGGGAAGCTGCGAGATGTTGTAGGTCGACATCAGATTCAACGCCTGCCGCACGGATGCTTCCGGCGCGACATGGATCACTGCC
>DASTDR010000217.1:0-3827 GCA_035710265.1 Gemmatimonadales bacterium
GCGTTCCGTTGCGGATCATCCGCAGCTTGCCGTTGCGCTCGGTGACGAGGATCGTGTTCGCGTCCACGAAAGCGAGGCCCCACGGATGAAAGAGGCCGGTGGCGACGGTGACCACGCGGATCTTTCCGCCCTGCACGTCGAACACCTGCGGGCTCGTGTCGCGCGGTGGAGGAGCCTGCTGGGCCGGGCTCGACGCGGACAGCAGGAGAACCAGGGCGGCCGCTGTCCATGCCGTGAATGATTGCCTCGACGTCATGATGTGCCTCGTATGGAGAAGACGCTGAGTGGACGGCGCGGATCCTATCACGCCCGTTTCAGGGCCGGCCCGGAGCGGCCTGGCGCGCGGCGAGCGGCCGGAACGCGGAGTATCGTGCCGAGCCCTCGATGAGCGTGTTCCTCTTCCGGGCCTCGTACCGCTCCCGCATCTCGATCGGGACGAGGAAGCCCAGGAGCGGTTCCGACTGATAGCTGACCGAGATCTCGGCGCGCAGATCGTTGTCGCCCGCCGCGAGATCGCTCATAAGCACCCGCCCGGTGTCCGGCTCGATCCAGAACCGTCCCCGCACCGGCCGGTTGCGGCCTTCGGGCGTGCGAACGAGCGTCGGCTCATCGACCTCTCGATACGCGACGACCCAGACTTCGGTCGAAACCCTGAAGACCGCTGTCCCGGCACTGTCCCCCTGGAGCCTTGCAACCGCAGGCTCGGTGTCCCGGGTGCGCTCGAACTTGAAGCGGGACTGATGGCGCGGGTGCAGGAAGAGCAGGGGAAGCGTCGGCACGTTCAGCGTACGCGTGATGTCACCGATGTTGTAGCGCGCGCTCTCGTTGATGATCTGCTGAACGCTGGATCTCGAAGGCGAGACTCGATCGGTGAACAGGCCAGACAGGCGGTCGCGCCGGTCGTGCACCGGTCTGCCATCGACTTCGAACGTGTCTCGAAGCTCGACATAGCGGTCCGACCCGTCGGGCCTGACGAGCAGGAACTCCGATCGGAGCTCGACGCGTGAGAGCGGCTCGCGTCTATCGGCCTCCCGCAGATTCCAGACAGTCTGCACGTAGCGCTCTTCCGCGACGATGGTGGAGAGGCGTTGCTGAAGTTCGGAGACGTACCTGCCGGCGCGGCCGAGGACAACGGACATCGACGGCGTGTCGGCGGCACTGGACGCCGGAGAAGCCGGAAAGGCCGCGATGAAAAGCGCCACGACTACGGATCCGACGCGGGCCCTGCGCATCGCGGACCATGGTAGCAATCGATCCGCCTGCCCCCTGCCCCCTGCCCCCTGCCCCCTGCCCCCTGCCCCCTGCCCCCTGCCCAATGCCACCTTGATTTATCGGTCTTACTTTTACTAAGATAGGCCCGTGCGTTACCAGCCGACCCCCACGCTGCCACCCAAAGAGCGGCTGATCCTGGAGCTGCTCGTGTCCGAGGGCCCCCTTTTCGGGCTGCAGTTCGTGGCGTTGTCCAAGGGGGCGCTCAAGCGCGGCACCGTGTACGTCACGCTGGGCCGGATGGAGGAGAAAGGCTATCTCACCTCCGAACAGGAAGCCTTGCCCTCCGGCGCGATTGGATTGCCCCGGCGCATCTACCATCCGACGGCGTTGGGGCAGCGCGTGCTGCGCATCTGGAGTCAGGCGATCCGACAGCTGACCCTGGAGGTGCAGACGTGACCCGACCGGCATCCGAGACCCGACTGCCCGGCCGCGTGCTCCTGCTCATCGCGAGAGCGTTGTTCGAAGAGCCGGTGTGTTCCACCGTCATCGACCCGGCGATCGCCGATCTTCAACGCGAGGTGCAGGACGCACAGGGCGGGATGCAGCGAGCGCGCGCCTGCCTTCGCGGGTACCTCGCGTTCTGGACGCTGGTTGCCATGGCGCTGTTCACGCTTCGCGGACGTCGCGCCGGCGGCGGGATCATGACGCTGCTGCTTGGACGGACCGGCGCCAACGGCCTCGTCGTCTTTGTCGTCGCGCTGTTGTGGGCGAGCTGGCCGATGTTCGGCCGGTTCATCGCCGCAGCCGTGATTGGCGGGACGCTCCTCGCCATCGCGCTGCGCCAATGGTACACGCGGCATCCGAGCAAGGTTGCGCCCGGCCGCCCGCTGGCAGCGCTGCCTGACGCCCAAATCAACCTGTCATCGATCCCGGTGGGCGCCGACATTGGAGGTCTGCTCTTTGTCATCGGCGCGGCGGTCACCATGCTGCTCGGGCTGCCGGCGAGCCGATGGTTCATTCTCGGGTCCCTGCTGTGCGGCTCCACGCTCGCCGTCGTCGTGTTCGCGTGGCGATCGACGCATCCGTCCGAGCCGGTGAGCTCCATTTCACTCCGCTAGGAGCCCCTGGTTATGAACAGAGTGGTTGTCGTGGCGGGTCTTGCCGTGATGCTCGGCTTGGCGTCCAATCCCGCGGCCCAGTCTCCCGCCGGACCTGCCTTCGAGGTGGCGTCGGTCAAGCCGAGCAACCCCGACGCGGCCGGCCCGAGGGGCATGCCGGTCGGCGGCCGGTTCAACGCGTCGAACGTGACGCTGAGGGAGCTCGTCCTCAGGGCCTACGAGCTCTTCGACTCTCAGCTTGACGGCGGGCCCGACTGGCAGACGTCGCGCCGCTTCGACATTCAGGCCAAGGCCAAAGACCCCGTCGCCGGCATGACGGCCATGCTCCCGATGCTCAAGACGCTGCTCGCCGATCGCTTCAAGCTGAAGGTGCACACCGAGAGGCGCGAGATGCCAATCTACGCACTCGTCGTCGCGCGCGATAACGGCCAGCTCGGTCCGAATATCACGCGGTCTACCGCCGACTGCTCCAACGCGGAGCGAGAGCTGGCCGAGACCAGCGCCAAGGCAGGTCCCGGGGCGGTGCTGGGACTCCTCCAGAAAGGCCAAGGGCTGCCATGCGCGATCATGCCCGTGCCGGCTCGGGTGTCCGGCAGCATGACGATGCGCGCCAACGGCTCGTCGATGGCGGAGCTCGCGCGATTCCTCACGCCAGCCACCGGCCGGATAGTCCAGGACCGGACGGGTCTGAGCGGCCTCTACGACTGGGAGATCACGTACGACCCCAGGCTGCTGCAGGCCGCGCCGGGGTCCGACGGCCCGTCGCTGATAATCGCGCTCCAGGAGCAACTGGGTTTGAAGCTCGAATCCACTCGCGGCCCGGTCGAGATCCTCGTCATCGATAGCGCCGCGCTTCCCGAGCCGGACTAAACAGTCTTGCGTAGTCGGAGATCGACACGATCGATCCGCAGTTAAGCATTAATCCCGGAACTCACTTGAGTCGAGAACCGGCCGCGTAAGCCAGGCCGACTCAAGGCGAAGCCGGAACGCGAGCGGAGCGATTCAGCCGCGCGTCTTCTGGCCATGCGTTCGAGTTGCCGGGAATCAGCTCCGGCGTTTTGAGCCGGAGGCGGATGCCGCGTCGGGTCAGCGAGTAGACGCGCGGCAGTCGACAGGGCTCGAGCGGAGAGCGCGTTCCCGGCCGCAGCGCCGCGGCCGGTTCCCCCAACTCAAGTGAGCGACGGGATTTGGATTAGTTAGAAAAGCGCGTGCTAGCATGCGCGACGCCACATGGCCGAGCCTCGCCTGCAGGTTCAGGACTCCCAGGGCGGACGCCGCCTGGTCATCCTCGATCGGTCGCTCATGACCATCGGCCGGGCGGCCGACTGCGACGTGCGGCTGACCGACGCGGAAATCTCCCGCGACCACGCCGAGATCGAGCAGGTCCACGGGCGCTTCGTCGTGCGCGACCGCGGATCCAAGTTCGGCACGTTCGTCAACGGCCAGCAGGTGACGGCGGAACACGCTCTCGCGCACGGCGACGTCATTCGACTCGGC
>DASTDR010000218.1:0-5736 GCA_035710265.1 Gemmatimonadales bacterium
GCGAAGCGGCGGCCTATGGTATGAGAACGAGGACCGCTACTTCGTCGATTGCTTCCTCAAGAAAAGGAAGCCGTGGCTCTCGTTCGATGACGGGTTGCGGGTGGTGAAGGTCTTGATGACGGCGTATATGAGCGCCGAACAAGGGAAGACGCTCGATTTCCCCGGCCCCGGCATCGAGAGCTTCGTGCCGGCGGTGGCGAAAGGAACCTGGAAACCATGAGGCGATTGCCGATTGCGGATTGTGGATTGCGGATCGAATTGCGGGCCCTCTATTCCGCCATCCGCAATCCGAAATCCGCAATGTTGATCCTGGGAGCTATCATTCCATCAACCATGTCCGCTCAACAGTGGCCGCAACACTCCATGGACCGCCCTCGACCACCCGTTGTCGATCCGGGTCCCCCCGTGGCACCGTCACGACCGCCTGCTGACGCAATCGTCCTCTTCGACGGAACGAGCCTGTCCGAGTGGCGCGCCGACGACAGCGCCGGCAGCCCCGCCAAATGGATCGTGCGCGATGGCTATATCGAGGTGAAGCCTGGCACCGGCACAATGCGGACGGCACGCGGCTTTGGCGACGTGCAGCTCCACATCGAGTGGGCGACGCCTGCCGTCGTAAAGGGTGAAGGCCAGGACCGCGGGAACAGCGGCGTTTTCCTCATGGGGATCTACGAGCTGCAGGTTCTCGACTCCTACCAAAACGACACCTATCCCGACGGGCAGGCCGGCGCCATCTACGGCCAGAACCCTCCGCTGGTCAATCCGACCCGCGGGCCCGGCCAGTGGCAGTCCTACGACGTCATTTTCCGGCGCCCCCGATTTAAGGCGGACGGCTCGCTCGAGCGCCCCGCGCGCATGACGGTGCTGCTGAACGGCGTGCTGATTCAGGACAACTTCGCGCTGGTCGGGCCGACCGCCAATCGCCAGCAGCCGCCCTACCGCGCGCATGCTGACAAGCTGCCGCTCAAGCTACAGGATCACGGCAATCCGACCCGGTTCCGGAATATCTGGGTTCGAGAGCTTCCGGAATAAGCAACTCCTAGCGGACAGGCTGCTGTCCCACCTGCTCGGTCTTAGGCGCCCGGAATAGCAGCGTAAAGAACACGAGGACCGCGGCGGCAAACCCCGCCGGCAACCACCAGAACGAGCTCCATTGCTCGAGCGTCAGACTGGTCGCGGTGCCGAGGAACCTCGTGTACACGCGCCCCGCCACCTGCGCGCCGATCAGCATACCCACGCCGTATGTCACGAGCACCAGGAAACCCTGCGCCTGGCCACGAATCGCGGGCGTGGACTTTTTGTCCACGTAGATCTGTCCCGTCACAAAGAAGAAGTCGTAACAGATGCCGTGGAGCACGATGCCGATGAAGATCATCCAGAACACGGCACCGGGGGCTGCCAGCGCGAACAGTGCGTAGCGGAGCACCCAGGCGCCCATCCCGATCATCAGCATTTTCTTCACGCCCAGCCGCGCGAACATGAGCGGCATGAGCAACATGAATCCGGTCTCTGAGATCTGACCCCAGGTCTGGGTCGCCGCGATCTTCTTGACCCCGGCGACTCCCAGGTACAGCTGGGTCATGTTGTAGTAGGCAGCGAGCGGAATGCACAGCAGCAGCGACGAAATGATGAAGACATAGAACGCCCGGTCGCCCAGCTGCCGGAACGCGTCGACTCCCGCGATGCTCCGGAACGAGACCGGCACGCCGGCGCCCGGCGGCGGCGTATGCGGCAGCGAGAAACTGTAGATTCCGAGCGCCACGCTGGCCGCCGCGGTCGTGTAGATCGGCAGCGCCGTCTGCTCCGGTACGGCGCTCGTCAAGCTGCCCAGCACGAAGCTGATGAACAGCCCGGCGACGATCCAGCCGACGGTCCCGAAGACGCGAATCAACGGGAATTGCGTTTCCTGCGATTGGATGTGATGGAACGCCAGGCTGTTCGCGAGGCCGAGCGTCGGCATGTAGCAGAGGTTGTAGAGCAACAGCATCACGATGAATGTCGTCGGCGATCCCGTGAAGCGCGGCACCAGGAACATGAATATGCCGCCCAGCACGTGGAGCACGCCGAGCACCTTCTGCGTGGAGAAATAACGGTCGGCGATCAGGCCAAGAAAAAATGGAGCGACGATCGCCGCTATCGGGTTGACCGTATAGGGCCAATAGGTCAGTCGCTCCATTCCATTATTCGCCATGTACACGCCAATCGTGGTGTACCAGGCCCCCCAGATGAAAAACTGGAGGAACATCATCACCGACAGTTTTGTGCGGATCACGGAGGGTTTTAGCTCCCTGTGACGGTGAGATCCTCTGTCAGCCGGACGATGATGTGCGCCCCGGCCGGCAGCACGATGTCCGAGTCTTTAGTCGTCGTGGCGACGCCGGCGCCGGCAATGCCGCCCACCACTCCACCGATGACTGTCCCCTTGCTGTTGCCGCCGATCACTCGGCCCAGGATCGCCCCGGCGGCGGCGCCGGCACCGACCTTGGCCGCATCACCCGTCGTCACGCCACGACCCTTGTGAATCGTCTCGATCGAGTCGACGGCAGCGTTGATGGGGTAGGTGTTGCCACCAACGGTGACGCTCGTAACGGCCAGCGTCAAGGTCCCCGGAGTCCGCGGGTTGGGGGCCGGCTTCACGTCAGTGATTCTACCGTTGACCGTCGCCCCTGCCGGAATCACGACCTGCCCGGCCGCATTCTTGACGTCCGAGACGACGCGCGCGGTGAACGTGTCACCGTTCTTCGCGGTGCGGGACGAGATCGTATCAGTCGCGGCCACGTCGAGCTTCGTGCCGGAGCTCAGCGTGCGCGTCGCGGGACGAGCGGCGACCGGCGGAGGTGCGGGCGGCCGGGCGGCCGGCGGACGAGCCGCCGGCGGTCGGACAGCCGGAGGCGGTGCCGCCTGACGATCGGGGACATCCTGCATAGCGGCGGTCGATTCGGTGGGGGCGAGCGTCAGATCACGCGCGGTCGAGTCGGTCTGCGCCTGGTCCTGTCCCTTTTGGCAGGCAGCCAGGCCCAGCCCTGCGATTGTCGCAATAATCGCTAAGCGATTCATGGGTTCCTCTCTGTGACGACGGTGTGCTATGGCGTACCCGCAGCAGAGCGGCAGGTTCTAGAGCCGCTCTCGCAGGAAGTCCGGCGTGAGGCTTTGCAGATACCCGGCGAGCAGCGTAAAGCTGTCTGTTATCAACAGGATACCGAGCAGGATCAGCAGGCCCCCGGCCGTCCGGTCGACCCATACAATGTAGGGACGGAAGCGTTGAAACCAAATCAGAAACCGGTCCAGCAGGGCCGCGGTCAGGAGGAACGGCACCGCCAGGCCCAGCGCGTATACCGTGAGAAGTGTCATGCCTTTCGCGAGACCGGCCTGCGTCGCCGCGATGGTCAGGATGCCGCCGAGGATCGGCCCAATGCACGGCGTCCACGCCGCGCCGAACGTGAACCCCACGATCCCGGAACCGAAGTAGCCGAGCGGTTTGTTCGCGAGCTGCACGCGCCACTCGCGCATCAAGAACGCGGGCCGAAGCACACCGAGCAGGTACAGGCCGAACAGAATCAGCAGCACGCCGCCGACCCGTCCCATCCAGACCTGATACTCGCGCAGCAGGCTGCCCACCGCAGACGCGGCCGCGCCCAGCAGCACGAACACCAGCGTGAACCCGGCGACAAACCACAGGCCGTGCAGCAGCGCATTCCAGCGCCGCTGTTCGGCCTGTTCCACCGTCATGCCGGTGATGAATCCGACATAACTCGGGATCAGCGGCAGCACGCACGGCGACAGGAAACTGAGCAGTCCCGCCACGAATGCGACCGCAACGCCCATGCTAGCCTACCCGCAGAAGGCGACCGCGGATACCACCGTCGTCCAGCGCGCGTCCGCGCCGCACTCGGCCGTCGACGTCACGTTCATCGTGCGGACGATTTCGCCCGACAGCAGCCACTGCTCGCGCCGCTCGTCCCACGCCTTGTCGGCTTCGAACGGCACGCCCAGCACGGTCGCCAGCATCGACGCGGCGAGATCCTCGGCGTACTCACCGGAGACCGTCTCGTTCTGGCCGTAGCTGTGATGCTCGGAGATGTAGCCGTGATGCGAGGGATCGGCCGGCATCGCGACGCCGATCGATGCCGCCACCAGGCGGCTGGGCTCGTTGGTCGCGGACTCCGCGATCACCGCGAACACCACCTGCCCCGGCTTGAGCATGCTCATCCCCTCTTCGCGATCGACCAGCTCGCAGTGGGGGGGAAAAATCGAGCTCACCCGGACGAGATTGAAATTGGCGAGGTGCGCGTCGCGCAGCGCCATCTCGAAACTGGTGAGCTTTTCCTTGTGCCGGCCGACGCCCTTCGTCAAAAAGGCTTTCGTCGGGATGAACATTCGTGAGTCGATCAACTCGAGACTACCTCCCTTCGTACCAGACCGCGGGACCCAATTCGACCGGCGGCTCCGAATCGCCACCTCGGTCCACCGTCGCCTGCATCACCTGCGCCAGCACTTCGGCCGGGCTGAGCGCCACTTCCACCACTTCGAACTTGCCCTGCCCGCGCTCTTTGCCGCGGACGATGAGCATGTATTTCGCGGTGTAGACGCGCAACCGCCCGTCCGCCGCTTTCCGGGTCACCACCGCGGTGCCCCACTCCTTCCCATCGCGCTTGATCGGACGAAACACGTAGATCGTCTCGATCTCGGCCGCCGGCACCTGCGCCTCGACCGCCGCCGCGAGCTTGGCCCAGCCCTGCCCCTGACCCGGGGCGGGCGCCGCTAACGGTGCGAAGGGGCCGGAGCCGGAACCGGGGACGTCGCCTGTTGCCATCGTTCGATGTAAAAGCGCAGCACGTGCATGAAGTCCTGCGCATTGGTGACGACGCCGTACGCCTGATGCGTACCGCGGTCGCGCAGCTTGGTGACCACGAATTCGGTTTGGTCCACGCAGATCGTCGTCAGCGGCCGGATGTCTTCGGTCACCCCCGTGTCCACGAACGCGGGCAGCATGTTGCCGACCGCAATCGCGTGCAGCGCGGTCGCCACGAAAATCGCGAACGTCGCCGTCGCCGTGTGCGCGCGCATCGCGTCCTGCGCGGCGAGCGTGTCGGGGAGGACGTCCGGCAAGGGGCCATCGTCGCGGATCGAGCCCGCGAGCACGAACGGAATGCGGTGCGTCACCAACGCGTGCATGATGCCGCTCTTTACCGTCCCCTGCTGCACCGCCTTGTCGATCGAGCCGGCGCGCCGAATCGCGTTGATCGCGCGCATGTGCAGCCCGTGCCCGCCCTCCACACTCTCACCCGAGCTCGACATGCCCAGCGTCGTCCCGAAGATCGCGGCTTCGAGGTCATGGACGGCGACCGCATTGCCGCCGAGCAGCGTCTGGCAGTAACCGTTCTCGATGAACCAGATCATGTCTTCGCGCGCCCGGGCGTGCACGAGCGCGGGACCGATGACCCAGACGATCTTGCCGCCGCGCGCCTTTTCCTCGCCGAGCAGCTGCGCCAGGACGCTGTAGTCGACCGGGCGCTCGCGCGACACTTCCGCCGACATGAAGCGAAACTCGTTGGGGCTGTGGGTCCCGCCCAGGAATCCCTCGGCATGTACGAAGATCCCCTCGCTACCGTCTTCAGCCGCGCCCACCGCAACCTTGTCGCCGCGGCGCACGCGCCGTGGCTCGGTAACGACCAGATCGTCGCCTGCGCCCGTCCCCCCCGTCCCCCCCGTCCCCCCCGTCCCCCCCGCCCCGTG
>DASTDR010000219.1:0-3895 GCA_035710265.1 Gemmatimonadales bacterium
GTCACCTGATCGTCTGCGTTCTCTCGCTATCAGCGACTCTCTCCGCCCAGTCGTTCTACATCCCGACGAACACGCCCACCGTCGGCACCGCGAACGCCTTCCCGTTCAACACGACCAACATGCGCTACCAGGCGCTGATTCGTGCGACGGAGCTCGGCAGCACGCCGGTGCTGATCCGCGGGTTCAGCCTCGCGCCGAGCACCAGCGGCACGCTCGAGTACGGCCCGGTGACGATGAAGATGGCGCACCTCGCTTCGCCGACGCTGTCGACGACGTTCGACACCAATCTCGCGGCGGGCGCCGTGACGACGATGGACGTGCCCGCCTTTGTGTGGCCGGTGACGGCCAACACGTGGATGGACATCGACCTCCAGACGCCCTTTGTCTACAACGGCGTCGACAACGTGGTCGTCGAGTTCCTGGTCACCAACCGGGTGACCGGCGCGGCGATGCGACGCGACGCGACGAACCAGCGCGTCTACCTCGGCAGCTACACGGGCCAGCTGACCGGGACCGACGGTGGACTCACCGCCTTCAAGATGCGCGTGATCACCGGCGACGCGAGCACGGCGACGTTCGGTCGCGGCTGCCCGGGCAGCACCCAGCTGACGCCGACGGTCAGCTTCACCGGCACGAGCCAGATCGGCCAGAACCTGGGCCACAACGTCAACAACCTGCTGCCGACCGCACTCTGCATCGCCGCGTTCGGCTTCACGAGCGCGCCGCCGTTCCCGATCGACTTGACGTTCATCGGCTTGACCGGCTGCAAGGCCTACATCGACTTCGTCGTGACGTTCGCCACGATCGCCGACCCCGCAGGCACTGCAACGGTCGGCATCGCGATTCCCGCCGACCCGGCGCTCGTCGGATTCTTGCTCTACTCGCAGTGGATAGCGCTCGACGGTGGCGCCGCGGGCGGCCTGACGACGAGCAACTACGGCCGCGCTCTCGTCGGCAACTAGTGCAACACCCCGTAAATTCCGGTACACCCGCCGCCGATTAGTACAGCGTGAGCTTCCGGCTCTCGGCGCGAGAACACGAACGCCTTGACGACATCTGTCGACAGCAACGCGGTGAAGCGCGGCTGTATCGACGGGCCCGGATGGTGCTGCTCGCTGTGGCAGGCGAGACTGTTTCTGCGATCGCACGACGGCTCAGCACCAACCGCACACGAGTGGGCGGTTGGCTGAGGCGCTTCGCGAAGCGACGCGTGGACGGCTTGGTCGACCTCGCGCGCTCCGGTCGTCCGCGCGAGGTAAGTGCACTTGAGCGCCACCAGGTGATCGCAGCAGCTTGCGCATCGCCCAAGAGCTTCGGGTTGTCCCGCGATCTGTGGAGTCACCAGTCGCTCGCCGATGCACTGGTCGAGAAGGGTCTGGCCCGAAGGATCAGCGCATCGAACGTCGGACGCATTCTCGATGAAGCCGAGATCAAACCCCATCGCGTGAAGATGTGGTGCCACAGCGAGGACCCCGACTTCCAGAAGAAGCTGCGCGCGATCGTGAGGCTCTACGTGCAGCGCCCCGAAGGAGAACCCGTCCTCTGCATCGACGAGAAGACTGGCATGCAAGCTCTGTCGCGCAGCAGAGAACTGCAGCTGGCTCAGCCTGGGGAAGCTGCGCGATACGAGTTCGAGTACAGGCGCAACGGCACTCGATGCCTGTTCGCATGCTTCAACGTCGGAACGGGCAGGGTTCTTGGCAGGTGCACGACCACCCGAAAGCGGCCGGACTTCCTTGCATTCATGGATCAGGTTGCGGCGGTGTACCGTCAGCGGCGCGTTCATGTAGTGCTGGACAACCTGAACACCCACCACGACACGACCCAGGGCGCCTTCATGACCGACTGGAATCGCCGGCACGGTAAGCGCTTTGTGTTCCACTACACGCCGACCCACGGATCCTGGCTCAACCAAGTGGAACTCTGGTTCGGCATCATCAGCAGGCGAGTTCTTCGGTTCGGAAACTTCCGGTGTCCCGATGAACTGATCGCAGCCATCGAGGCATTCATCGAAGAGTGGAACCGCAAGGAAGCGCATCCCTTCCGGTGGACTTACGAAGGCCATCCGCTGGTAGCATGACCCGCCCCGATGAACGCTGCCATGCAGGTCGTCCAGGAACGGCTCTCCTCGCTGATCGCCGAACACGAGGCAACCGCTGGGATGTACGTCCGCGTTCACGGTGACCACCTGATCCTCGGACGCACCGAGGATGGCGAGCCCGACGATCGAGTGCGGCTCACCAGGTTGGCGAGCCACCGCTTCGGCCTGAGCGTCAAGCGGCACACAGGTCGGTGGGAACGCACTCCGTTCTCCGGCGACCTTCCGGAGGTGATGAATGCCATCACAGGATTCATGCAGCATCTCGTTGCGCGCTACTGAACCTGGGTGTACCGGAACTTTCGAGGCGAGGCACTAGTTGCTCGTGAATGCGGTGAGAAGGCCGCCCCGCTCTCGCCTACTTGACCGGCAACATCGCAATGCACTCGACCTCGACGCGCGAGCCCACCGCGAGGCCGCTCGCCGCGAGCGCGCTGCGCGCCGGGAACGGCGCGTGGAAGAACTGCTTGTAGACTTCGTTGAACGCGGGCCACTCGGCGATGTCGGCGAGGAACACGGTGACCTTGACGACGTCGCGCAGCGACGCGCCGCGGCGCTCGAGCACGGCCTGCATGTTCGCGAGCGCCTGCTTCGCCTCCACCGCGATGCCGCCGGGCGGCAGCTCGAGCTTTCCGGGCACGTTGCCGATCTGTCCGGAGACGAACAGGAAGCCGTCCGCCGACACCGCTTCCGAGAACGGCAGCGATTGCATGGCGCCCGGTGGAGCGGCGAAGAACTCGGGGCGCCGCGGCTCGACACTGGTCTTGCACGCGGCGAACAACAGCAACATCGACGACGCTGCGAGCCGGTGGACGCGCGCGTTCGAGCCGAGTGCTGGCGTGATGCAACGGGAAGCAGCCTGCGGGAGGAGGTCGGGCATGTTCGTAGTCGAGCTTATCGCAGGCCGCGTGGACCGTGCCGTGATAGAACGGTGCGAGTTCTCATGAGACGCGTCCCCACCGCTGCCGCGATGTCGCTGCTCACCTGTCTGCTGGCTGCCGCCCAGCAGAAACCTGCCGCGGAGCCGCCGGCGGCCACCGTCGTGTGCGCCGGAGGCACCCAACCTCAGCTCGCCGCCGGTGTGGACGGCAGGTTCTACGTCGTCTTCCTGCACAACGGGAACATCGAGCTCGCGATCTCCTCCGACCGCGGCAAGACGTTCGCGGAGCCCGTCACGGCGATCGATGCGAAGGGCAACGCGCGCGGCGGCATGCAGCGCGGACCGCGCGTCGCCGTCGACGGCAAACACACGATCTACGTGACGGCGCCGCTCTGCTTCGACGCCGAAGAGCTCAGCAAGCGCTACCCGACCAACGACCTGTATCTCACGGTCTCCAAGGACGGCGGCAAGACGTTCAGTGCACCCGCGCGCATCAACGACGCGCCGAAGCAGGCGCCCGAAGCGCTGCACTGGCTCGCGGTTGCCTTCGGCGGCGAGGTCTTCGTCGCGTGGCTCGATCGGCGAGGCCGCAAGGACCGTGGCCAGGACCTCGCGTATTCGATCATCGGCGAACGCGGCAAGAAGATCGGCGCGAACGCGGTGCTGCCGGGCCCGGTCTGCGAGTGCTGCGCGCCGGGTGTCGCGCTCGACGAGAACGCGAACCCGATCCTCGTCTGGCGCGAGGGCGGCGACCGCAAGAATCGGGCGTTGTGGATCGCGACGTCGTCCGACCGCGGGGCGACGTTCCTCGCGCCGAAGCGCCTCAACAAGGACGACAGTCGCGTCGACGGTTGACCGATGGACGCGCCGGTCGTTGCCGTGAGCAGCGACGGGAAGATCGGGGCCGCGTGGATGGA
>DASTDR010000220.1:0-4559 GCA_035710265.1 Gemmatimonadales bacterium
CGGCCATGTGCCCTTTCAGGGCTCGCACGCCGAGGCTGTTTCGTACGCCATCCGGAACGAGACACCGGCGCCACTGCGCTCGTCGCGGCCGGGGATCCCGGAGGAAGTCGAGCAGCTCGTCTTCCGTGCCCTGCACAAGGATCCAGCGGTGCGTTATCAGAGCGGGCGCGAGCTGGCGAGAGCATTGCGGCAGGCGCGGGGACTGACGGTGCCGGTGACGGAGCCGATTCCTGTTCCGATTCCTGCACTGCGGCCGGTGGACAACACTCGCGTCAGGCGTCGGATCTGGGTCGCCGCCGCGGCGGCGCTGGTGGGGTCTGTAGGGATGGTCGTTGGGTGGGAGTTATGGCCAGTCGACCGCGTAACGGTTGCAATCGCGCCTGTCGTGAACGAGACAGGTGATGGGTTGCTCCAACCGTACCGCCTGGCGATGACGCACGCGCTCGAACGCAGGCTCGCTGAGTCCAGGTTCGTGCGGGTCGTTCCCCACTCGCAATTGGTTCAGATACTCCAGCGGTTTCTCGTTGAGGGGGTCGATGTCTCTGGTCGAGACGTCCTCCAGGCGATCGGGTCGGCCACTGACGCGCAAGCGATCGTCGTTCCGAGACTGATTTACGAAGACGGAACAATCCGAGCCCGGGCTGAGTTCCTGAGACCGACATCCTTGACGGAGTCGGCCGAGCCGTATCAAACGGAGCCGAGATCGTCCGTGCTGGTCAAGGAGACGGCGGCGGAGCTCGTCGAGGTCCTGGCGATCGGCATCGAGGGTCGCTTTCGGAGGCTGTCGTTGTTGGGAGGCTTCTTCCGCCTGCCGTCGGCGCGTCTGCGCACGTTGGACGCGGAGAAGGCCTTCGAAGAGGGCATCCGCGCCTTTGAGGAATTCGAGTACTCCACTGCCCGCACTGCGTTCCAAACCGCGATGCAGGAGGATCCCGACCGAGCGATCGCTGTGGCGTGGGCAGGCCGGGTTGCGCAAGTGCTGGGGGATCGGGATGCCGCCGTCAAGTTGGGCGCATTGGCTTTAGAAAAGCTGGAGAGCGCTAGGTCGAACACGTCGGCCGTGGACCGATTGCTCGTAGAGGCCGTTGCCGCAGAATCGCGTGGTGAATCCGACGTCGCACGAGTGCGATATCAGCGATTGTCGCGGCGATTCCCGGACGAGCCGAGTTGGCTTCTTGAGCTCGCGGCGTTCCACGCGCGTCAGGGCGACACTGCTACCGCGATTGACACGTACCATCAAGCGTTGGCCGCCGATGGACGCCTCGCACGTGCACACCTGTTCCTGTGTCGACTCTACAACTCGACTGGAACCAACGACGCAGCGCTCGCCAGGGAACACGGCGAGAAGGCTCGCGAGGCGTTTGAAAAGCTCGGGGACACGGGCCAACAGGCACAGGCTCTGTTGTGCCTGGTCGACATGCTGCGCTTGGGCGACGGCACTCCAAGAGCCGAAGCCAAACGTGCGGCCTCAGAGGCGGTGAGGATCTTCGAACAATTGAAGTGGCCGTTCAACCTCTCGCGGGCGTATCACTACGCCGCCATGGCGACCGATGATCCTGCGGAGGCCGCTGCGTTGTGGGAGCAGGCGCTCTCTGGCGCTCGGCAGGTGGGGAATGGGGCGCTCGAAGCGACCGTTCTCGTCAATCTAGGAACGGCTTACCACGGCATCGGAGACCTTGCACGGGCGCTTGGTTACTACCGCCAGAGCTATAAGTTGAATGAGACACGTGGTGACTCTCGGGGCGCCGCGTACAGCATGGCAAATGCGGGTGCGCTCATGGTTCAGTCGGGCAGTGCTCCCGAAGAAGGGAAGCGGGACCTAGAGACCGCGCTCCACGTACTCGCGGGCAACGACACAAACTTCGAGATGTTCTGTCGTCAGAATCTCGGCGAGTACTACCGGCACAGGGGCCAATTCGAGGAGGCCAGGCGTGAGGTGACCCGCGCACTCGATCTGGCCGACCGGTACAAGCTCGACGATGGCAGGCCGTTGGTGCTCCTGGAACGCGCGCGGCTCGATACAGCCAGAGGTCGATACGCGAGCGCGAGAGAGGATTTGCTTCAGGCGCTGAAGGCGGAGACGAATCCCGGCCTCAGGGCGGAGATGCATATCGAGCTCGGTCTCGTTCAAACGATGGTCGGTGACTTCACCACGGCGCGAAAGACCTTCGGCGAGGCGGAAGGACAGATCAGTGCAGGCCCCTTGCGGTTCCTCGAACCACGGCTGATGGCGGCGCTGGGGGTGTTGGCGTACGAGTCCGGCCAGTGGAAGGAGGCGTTAACGGAGTTCAGGCGTCTTGCCCGGTCCAAGCCGGGTGCCTTGCGCGACTCGGCGATTGTCGAAACGCGGGCCTATGCTGCGTTGATTGATGCCCGCAATGGGCTCAGTGCAGACGGAAGGGCGGCCGCCGCCGACTGCGTGAAGCGGGCCCACCAGATGCAGCGGGTCCTCGTCGAGTCCAGGTGCCGTGTCGCCCTGGCTCGAATCAGTCTTGACGATGGGCGGGTCGAAGAGGCCGACCGCGCGCTAGCCGGGACTCGCATCGAGGAGCTGGGGCCCGAGCTCGCGGCGCAAGTCCATTACTGGCGAGCGAGAGTGTCCATCCTCAAAGGCGATACGGCGGCTGGCGAGTCGGGGCAAAGAGAAGCTCAAAGGGTGCTTACCGAACTTCGCGACTCTATTCCAGTGACGAGTCGGAGGACGTTCGTGACGCGCCCGGACATTCACATAGTCTTGCAATGACAGGTGTTCGAAACTCAGCCAATTGTCGTTTGTACGTCTAGAGTTGGGCGCAAGCGCCGCCACTCGGCATTCATGGAGGTGACGTGATGGGTAACGGGCAGGTCGTGGGCAATCAGAGTGTGCACTGGAAATTCGATCACCAGTCGGGAGCCCCGCTGACAGTCAATCAGAACAACCCGAATCGACCGTCCGGCAACCACCACGTAAACATGAGCGACAAGGCTCAAGGGCGCGACCCGAAGAATGTCGATTACTTCGACGTGACGCTCCGGTTCGAAGCACAGCGCGGGAGGCCGGATCCGGTGGCGCAACTGAACGAGGCTCTCAAGGTTGCTGGTGCGGCGGCTGCCGGCACGAGCTTCTTCGTCACTTTCAAAGTCCCGGCGAAGGTTAATGGTTCGAACCGTCCCAGTCCGGATCAGCCCCCGGGGCCTGACATCGGAATCGAGTGGTAAGACAGCAGTTTCGATCAAGCGCCGCGAAATAGGCGGCGCAGCCGCTGTGTGAGTGTCGGGTGCGGGCCGAGCGCTGTCAGCGTCGTTGACAGTTCCGCCGCCGTAGCGTACCTGTCGCTCGCGCGCTTGGCGAGCAGCCGGTGGACGAGGGTTTCGAGGGACCTGGGGTGCTGCGGTGCCAGGGCACAGAGCGGCGCCGGGTCCTTGTCGAGGATGTTCGACACGGTTTCCGATGGGGAAGGGCCCGCGAAGGGGAGCCGGCCCGTTGCCATCTCGTACATGACCACCCCGAGCGAAAAGAAGTCGCTTCGCGGGTCCAGGGGCAGCTGCAGGATCCGCTCCGGCGCCATGTAGTTGGCGGTCCCCATCGGCCGGCCGGGGATAGTAGACCCCTCGGGCCCGAGGTCGTCCGTCTCGCTCTTGAACCGGCGAGCCAGGCCGAAGTCGAGCACCTTCACGTGGCCCGCGTCGCTGACGACGATGTTTCCGGGCTTGATGTCCCGGTGCACGATCCCGCGCGCGTGCGCGGCGGCAAGCGCCTCCGTGATCTGCAGGGCGATCTCCACGATCTGCCCGGTCGTCAGCGTGCGGCGGGTCATGTAGACTTTGAGGTTGACCCCTTCCGCACATTCCATCGCGATGAAGGCCCTGCCTTCGTGCCGGTCGATTTCGTAGATCGTGCAGATGTTGGCGTGGCTCAATTGGGCGATGGTGTCCGCCTCGCGCTGAAACCGGCGTTCGGCATCCGGGTCGTCGGCCGATTCCTCGGGGAGGAACTTGAGGGCGACCCTCCTGGCCAGACGCGTGTCCTCGGCCTCGTACACGATGCCCATGCCGCCCGTGCCCAGCTTGCCGGTGATGCGGTAGTGGCTCACGTTACTGCCGAGCATGTGACCTTTGGAGGATACACGTCCTCCCGCGCCCATTGCACGCGTTGCACATGACTGCAGTGATGTTCGGTTCATCCCGTGCGAGCGTTAAGGGGACATGAGGAGTTTTCCCGTATGATGGCAACGAGTCGTGCACCCGTGACGGATTCGCCCCGCAAGAAGACGAGTCCTCCTTCTGAGCCCAACGGGGAGGGCGGAGCCCTTCTGAGCGACGAGCCCACAATTGAGCTGGTCGTCCGCGCCCGAGGGGGGGATCGGATGGCCGTGGAGGCGCTGCTCCAGCGCTCGATCCCCAGTTTGAAGCGTTTTGCCCATGGGCGGCTGCCGGCAGCGGCCCGCGGGAGCCTCGACACCGGCGACCTCGTGCAGGAAACGGTGCTGCACGTCCTGCGGCGGCTGGACGACTTCGAGCCCCGGCACGTCGGTGCGATGCAGGCCTACCTCAGGCAGTCCGTCATCAACCGCATTCGC